>DQUH01000034.1 GCA_015662385.1 Methanobacteriota archaeon
AGATAACGCGCTGCAGCGCCTCCTTGCTCACCTTGGATATCTCTATCTCCCTGCGGCCGGGTGCGGGCCTCTTGCGTTCGGGAACGGAGAAGGGGGCCATTGTGTACCTGTACCTGATCAGTGCGCGGTAGGGATCACCAACGTGGCGGGGAATGGGCTCGCGGGGCCCGTGGACAGCGACGACCGCCACGTTCCCCTTGAAACCATCACCGATTACGTCGTACTCCCCCAGTTCATCTTCCAAATATCCCAAAAGGCCTTCAGGCACCTCGACGAGGAGTCTGTCCCCTTCCTTTCCCCGCAGAATAATGTAGTACTCTTGCGCCAGATCCTTCAGCCTAGGTTCCCTGCCGGGGTCAACAAGTAGTTTTTTCGTACGTATCCCCCAGCGCACGAGGGCAGAGCCGTCAGCCTGATCAAGAACTCCCGCCTGTATTTCAATGCTCCTGAGTTCGTCGAAAGCCCTTCCATCGGGGCGTATATCATCCTGCATCTTTACCACGCTCCTCTTCGGGAATGCTATCCTCTAGAAACTTAGTAATCCTGTCCGTTAGACCGGAAATGTGTGCCTCTCGCTCTATCTTGAATATGGCCTCTTTTGCGACGCCCAGGTGGCCGCCGTGTATCCAGATGCGCCCGTTTGCACCCACAAGAATCGCTGCGCCGGTCATGTTTTTTAGAAGGTTTATCATGCTAGCGTTTTTCCCTATTACGCGGGGCACGCGGGAGGGAGCTATGTGGATGAGCTCCCCCCCTTTGAGGACCACGGCGTTCTCGAGCAGGGCGTTGCGTACCTCGTCAACGTACTTTATGGTGCCCACAACAACATCGCCGTAGTCCGCCTCCCCCTCCACCGAGTCCTTGGGGAGAAAAGCCATGTACGGGGAGTTTATATCTACGTCGTAGCCGGGGATCTTCACGTCAACGATTATACCTATCACCGAATCGCCGACCTTCGGCACGTACTTGCCCTCGAGGGGGATTACCCTGGCCACTCCGTCCCTGACCTCCGCAAGGCCGAGAACTTTTGCAACAACCTTTCCGTCACGGATATATACTCCTGGCCCCAGCTTGACGTGTTCTTCCGTTATTACTTCGCCAGGCACCACAAGCCACCGCTTAGGTTTATCCTCTGCCATGCCCATCACTCCAAAATCTTGGACTGAACGTCACCGTGGGTCAGACCGGCAAACTCGCGGAGCACATCTTCCAGCATGCCCGCCGGAACGTCAAGAACAACAGTGAGGGAGCCGTCGTTATTCCAATGCTCGCGGACAACCTTGTAGCGCTTCACGAGGGCGTACCCTTTAGAAGCGTACTGCGGCGGGATGGTTATCTCAACTTTCTTCGTTTCCATACGTAAGGGAATCACCTTGCGCACCGCATCCACTACCGCCTGCACCTGCTCCTCAGGGGATTTGAATATGTCCACGTGCACCTTTGCCTGTTCCATTGCTGCGAGTATCCGCTGGACAGGGTGGGGCGCCCCCGTCCTCGGGTCGATTGCACGGCGGGCGATGATGTTTGCGATCTTCTGGCGGACTTCCTCGTACATCCTGCGCCTCTGCTCCGTGGTCAGGTGTATCTCGCCGTCCTTCACGATTTTCCTGGCGACCTCGCGTATGTCCGTGGTGCCGAAAACCCTGCGGACTTCGGACTCCGGCGCCCTCTCGCCCTTCCTCGCGTCCCTGTAAACCTCAAAGCTAGCGAGCATATCGTCTATTTCCACGTTTTCTCCTCTCTTCAACGCCCACGCAAGGTCCGGATCCACGAGGATCTCGAAGCGCTGGCCACCCTTCGAATACCTCGCCACTATGGCTTTGTCCACGTCCACCATAGTGATTACCTCAAGTGCTTAGCCAGCTCGTCAGGGGAGAGGAAACGGACGCCAGTATCTTTTTCGATATACGCTATGACCACGCGCTCGGGCGTTAGTTCCTCCCCCTCTTCAAGGGGCATCTTAAGCGCCTTCACGGCGAGGGATACGGCATCATCACGCCCCATGCCTTCATTCCACTCTTTTTCAAGGAGCTCCATAACGTCGTACTTCTTGTTTCCGATGGCGTCTGCGCGGTACTCGAGCAACGTCCCGGAAGGCTGCGTCTCAAAGAGGCGGGGATGGGCGTTGTAGCCAGCCACCAAGAAGGAGACGCCAAAGGGCCGAGTACCGCCGTACTGGGTGTACGCCTGTTTTATCTTCGCGATTTCGCGAACCAGTTTACCAACAGAAATGGGCTCGTCGTAGAGGACCCTGTGCTGCTCGGCGATGTCCCTCGCGTAGTCGGCGAGCACCCGTGCGTCGCCCACGAGCCCGGAATAGAGGATCGCTATGTGCTCGTCAACGATGAAGAGCTTCTCGAGGGTGGGGGAAACGAGGAGCTTTGAAGTAACGCGCTTGTCCGCGGCGAGGAGCACACCGTCGTCGTACACAATACCCACGCCAAGGGTTCCGCGCTCCGCTGCCTTCGTCGCGTACTTCACCTGGTAGAGCTCCCCCTCCGGGGAGAACACCGTTATTGCCCTGTCGTACGCAGCCGCTCCAGAAAACGGATACATCTTTTTCTCACCCCTATGCTTATGAAAGGGAGAAGAAAGGTTTAAAGGGGGTTAGCCCTTTACCACCCCCAGGGGAACCATTTTAGCAACCTTTCTGGCGATTCCAGCCAGCTCCACGGACTTTATCACTTCATCAACGTCTTTATAGACTTCAGGTGCCTCCTCAGCCAGTACTTTCATGGAAACAGCGCGGACGGCTGTCCCCTGCGCTTCCAGCCTTTTCAGTACTTCTTCCCCGGGGTGCACCCGCCTGGCCCTTGCCCGGGAAACCACCCTGCCCGCCCCGTGGCAGATGCTCCCGAAGGTCTCATCAAGGGCGAGCTCCGTGCCCACCATGACGTACGACGCGGTTCCCATGCTGCCAGGGATGATTACTGGGTGGCCGGTGGAGGAGTAAACAGGGGGGAGCTCTTCCCTCCCCGCAGGGAAAGCCCTCGTGGCGCCCTTGCGGTGCACCACCACATCCCTAACTTCTCCGCCCACCCTGTGCTCCTCCAGCTTCGCTATGTTGTGGG
>DQUH01000064.1 GCA_015662385.1 Methanobacteriota archaeon
ATGAGGGAACAGTTGATGAAGACATGGGCGCCATAGTTGCTGTAATATCCGTGCTGGAGACCGGTGAGGGCAAAATACTCTGGGGGGACGGGGGCGTGTACGTAGATACTGTGTTCGAGGTACTCACGTACAAACCCCTTGTACAAGAGGTGGTGGACGGTTACGTTACAGACATCACGGAGTTCGGGGCTTTCGTGCGCATAGGTCCTTTTGATGGCCTCGTACACGTATCGCAGATAATGGATGATTTCGTACGTTACGACCCATCAGTTCCGGCGTTCATAGGTAAAGAAACAGAAAAAACCCTCAAAATAGGGGACAACGTGCGGGCGCGAATAGTCACGGTAGCGATAAGGAATTCCATTGCAGACACAAAGATCGGGTTAACGATGCGCCAGCCAGGGCTGGGCAAATGGGAATGGATCGAAGCGGAAAAGAAAAAAGCACCGCAGGAGGGGGATAAGTAGTGGCAAAAGTAGTGTACAAGGCGTGCCGGAAATGCAGGTACCTTACGGAGATAAAAACGGAAAAATGCCCGAACTGCGGATCTACAGAATTCACAAAACTGTGGAGAGGGTACATAATTGTGATAGACCCGGGCAATTCACAGGTTGCAGAAAAGATCGATGCAAAAATCCCTGGCGCTTATGCAATCAAGATGGCAAGGTGATGGGAGTATGGAAATAAAAATAGTGTCAGAGAGGGAAAACCCGCTCCTCGGCAGAAAAGAAATATGGATTGTTGTCCGCTCGAAAGAGACCCCAAAACGCTCAGATATTGTGACCCGTCTGGCTGCGGAGCTAGGGGTGGACAAAAACCTCATAATAGTGGATAAAATCAAGACGGTGGCGGGCACTTCCGATGCTGAAGTCTATGTAAAAGTATACGAAGACGAAGAACATTTGCAGAAGATTGAGCCCCGCCACAAGATTGAGAAAAGCAGGGTGGTGAGCGGAGATGCCGAAAACGAAGGGGAAGCCAAGTCAGAAGCATAAAAAATACAAAGTAGAAGACGGCAAGATAGTCCGCCTCGGAAAATACTGTCCAAAATGCGGACCCGGCGTATTTCTGGCGGAACACAAAGACCGGTGGCACTGCGGTCGTTGCGGGTATACGGAATTTAAAAAGAAAAAGGGGGAGGGCTGACCTTTTTAATTAACCGGTAATCCCTCTATTTTTTCATGATCGTGCTGGGAATAGAATGTACTGCCCACACCTTTGGTGTGGGGATTGTCAACAACAAGGGCGAAATACTTGCAGATCAACGCATACAGTACAGGCCAAAAGAAGGGGGCATACGCCCCAGAGAAGCAGCACAAATGATGAGTGAAAAGGGGGCCGACGTAATCGCGTCGGCATTAAAAGAAGCGGGCGTACCCATAACAGACATCGATGCAATTGCGTTCTCGATTGGGCCTGGACTGGGCCCGTGTCTGAGGACGGGTGCCGTTGCAGCGAGGTATTTGGCAAGAAAATACGAAAAACCGCTTGTCGGAGTAAACCACTGCATAGCGCACATCGAAATCGGCAAACTTTTATGCCGCCTTCAAGACCCCCTCGTGGTGTACCTCTCAGGAGCGAACACACAAATAATAGCCCTGGCAAAGGGGAGGTACAGGGTTTTTGGTGAAACGTTGGACATAGGGCTGGGGAACCTACTGGATTCGTGGGGCAGGGCGATGGGGATACCCTTTCCCGCCGGTCCAAAGATAGAAGAACTCGCAAAAAAAGGTAAAAAGTTTATAGAGCTACCTTATACGGTAAAGGGGTCGGATCTTACTTTTTCAGGGCTTTACACCGCCGCAGTAAAGGCTGCGGAGAGGTACCCATTAGAAGACGTTGCATACTCCCTCCAAGAAGTTGCGTTCACAATGACTGCCGAAGTAGCAGAAAGAGCTCTGGCACATACTGAAAAAAAAGAGGTCTTGCTTGTGGGGGGTGTTGCCGCCAACAAAAGGCTGCAAGAGATAATGGGCGCAATGGCGGAAGAACACGGCGCCAGCCTCCACGTTGTGCCCCTGAAATACGCTGCAGATAACGGGGTAATGATCGCCTGGACGGGGCTGCTTATGTACCGAGCAGGACTAACAACAGCCCTAAATGAAACAGTTAACCCCCGTTTTAGAACAGATCAAGTGGACGTCCGCTGGGTACCGATTTAAAGCTGTTTTCCGAAGAGCTTTGTATGTACGGGTCCGTAGCCTAGCCTGGATATGGCGGCGGCCTTCTAAGCCGCAGGTCCCGGGTTCGAATCCCGGCGGACCCATTAAAGCCCGTATTCTTTTTTCGTTACGAACTCGTGGTATATTTTGGCGTAGGAACTTAACAACAGGTATAATCCGGCGTTCACTATCAGCAACGCGAAGAAGAGGTAAACAAAATTAAACAATGGGACTGAAAAGGGTATTGCAACAAAGCCCACTAAGGTCAGGAGGAAGCCAGCAACAAAGTAGTATATGCTTCGCCCCGGCCGTATTTTTCCTGCATATGCGTGGTCGGAAATGAAAAATATCGTTGTCTCGTAAAAACGGAAATACCACTGCAGCAAGCGTGCCAGTACTGCCGCTAAAAGTATGACCGAAAATAGAATAAGCAGCCCCCTGTACGGAAGAGAAGTGTTGAAAACAAGGTATATGAGAGAAAAGGCTGCTGTGGATAAGAGGATAATCCCCGCAAGCATCTTTTTAGATAGCTGCGAAACCCTCTGCCGGTAGGCATCTGAAAACACAACGTGGTGGCGGACAAAAACACGAGAATATGCGTATTCCAGCTCTTCGATAGATCTGAACAGGGTTTTTGGGAAAAGGGATGACAACAGGTGTTCAGCATCTTTTTCGGTGCGAACGTAAGACGAAAACACAATGGCTATGAAATAGAACCATAGAACCGCACACACAAAAGCCGGACTCGTCGGCAAGATGGCTGCCGCAAAAAGCGCCGCCTCCGAAGGACCAAACGTCCTTGCAAGGATGTGGGCGCCAGTTTTTGGAGATACTCCAAATACTGAACCCAGCACCACCAAGGATACGAAATTCTGGAGGAGGCTTAGAAAAGCGAGGGATACGAGATATATGCCTGCAACGGGCGTAAAGAAAAGGCCCGCCCACGCAGCAATACCCACGAGAAACACAATGGGCAATACCTCTTGAAGGATTCCCTCTGCCCAGTGCATTCTCATGTGGTCAAAAACGTGGTGTAGGACGACCCCCAACACAAACGCCAGGGAGTAATACCCCACATACCCTTCCATCAAAAGGAGGGCAAATGCGACAAGGACAGATACGCTAAAAAAGATAGAACTGGAATACATCAGGGCAATGTATGTCAGCGCGGTAAGCAAGATAGAGGCGACTGGCTCGTTCACCACGTACAGGAGAATCAGACCCGAAATGAGGGCGTCCATGGATAAAATTGAACGCTCGATTAGGGCGTATGATGTGTTCCTACCCCACCGGACTACCAATGATGACGATGTGGCCAAGAGAATGCCGGCAATACATGAAGTCTTGAAGTCGAACCCCGTAAGGTACAGGGCTGAAAAAAACAGTGCAAAGCCGACGGCTAAACGGAGGGGGTGTACGAAGAACAGCTGAAACGGAGCCGAGAAAATGCGCCGGCTAGACGCCATGTACCCGAGGTACGCAAAAAGGAAAACAAGGGCATATTGAAATAAAAACGAGCGCTCAACGGGGGGCAAACCCGCTCCAAAAAGCATGCCTGTAACCAAGTACCCAGCATAAGGAAGGATTCCCACAAACGCAAACAGTCTTCCTACGAAGAAAGCAACGAGCACGAGCAAACCGAGAGACGCTGCTGCACGCAAAACACCCATCAAAATGATATTGCCAGGACAAAATATAAATGTGGCGAAAACCTTAAACTACAGGCCAGTGGAAACAACTGAGAACAACTTCGACAGGCGTGCAGCATTTCTGGCCATTTTCTTGTTGGCGAAACGCACGAGCGCCTTCACGTACCGCCTGTCAACCAACAACTCTCCGTCATAAACAGGTACCGCCATGGAATCTATGCCCCTTATCTCCACATGGTATTTTGAACTATCTGCTGACTGTACTCCCGCTATTTTTACTCCGGCAGACCTTGCCAGTGAGACTATCCGTAAAGCTTCGCCCAGCCCCCTGGCACCGATATGTATTATAAAAGGATCAAATTTAAACCAGAGAGTTGCACCGGAATACGCTTTGAGTGCGTCCCACACCTCTTCAAAAAGAACCGGTCGGTGCCATTTCCTATAAAAGAAGGATTCTCCCTTCTTTTCAGTGGGGCCCGTGGACAACAAAACTATGCGTCCAGAGCAAGAAGACGTAGTGACGTAGTGGGGACTTGCGTTAATCAAGTCGAGAAGCGGTACCACGGCGGGATCCACCGCTCCCCTGGACCTGGCGAGGCGATATTTCGTGAGGTGCTTTTTTCTATATGCCTCCCATCTAGACGAAATCAATGATTGTGGGTTCGCCGCCATCCCTTTCGCTCTCCGGTTTTTCAGCAGGCTTTAGGTTACGGTTAACCACCACGTCCACTTCCCCTTTCAGCCATTCCCAGTAACGCGCGCTAGGAATGTTAAAGCGTTGGGAAAGTGAAAAACGTAGCCGTTCACCTTTATACGTCACTTCATACTTGCCGTCGTCCTTTATTCTCCCCTTGAAAATCTTCACGCGTCGTTTACCTTCGTCGCTTTCCTGCACTATTGCGCCCACTAGCCATTTACCCGAACGGCGAAAAGGCACTATTTCCACAGGGCGCCAAGATACCATATTTAAAAAAAGGTGTTAGGGTGTTTTTATTCGTTGAAGGAGGGGATACGTTTATGAGTAAGATTACATATGTGTCGTGCGCCTTTTGTGGTAGGCGGATCCCGAGGGACAAGGCAGTACCAGTATATAAAAGACCGTCTTGGCTGCCGGAAAATGTGGAGGTACAGTACGCTGGAATTGCCCAAGAAAAAATGTATGTGTGCATATCCTGCGCCAAACACAGGGGAATATCCTTTGCCGACTGGAGAAAAAAAATCGTTAGGGATGACGCGCACCACAGGGAACGCGCCAGAAAAGCGGCCTTGGGCAAAAAACACCGGGCAAAAGGGAAGAAAAACAGATAAGGCATAGCCTCAATTTCTTTTACATCACTTTGTAGACCAAGATCTCACCTTTCTTGCTGCTCCACAAATACTTAAAGTGTTCGAGCGGTGCATGGAGCAACATCTTAACAAGTGTGGATTCGTTCAGTTTCGGCGTCAGCGCGAGGAGGATTTCCCTCCTTTGTCCGCCAACAAAGGTGCTGCCCGCGTTGTAAACGACAAACTCTTCTTTCCCCATACGCAGGCGTGCCGCGGTGTCGTTGGTCTGGTAGTAGCCAGGACCAAAAGGCGGGATTTTTGCCCACGTGTTGGCATCCACTACCGCAACAAGTGTTCCTTCTCCATCAGTACAGAGATATTTGCCCTTGTACGGGACGTTATCCGAATAAACACAGAAAAGCGGGAAGATATGGTAATTATTAACGCGGGGATCAGAAAGATCGGGAAATTCGTAGGCGTAAAGCGCCAGCGTGCGGGAACCCCCTAGCAAGGACGACTCGACGATCACGTAGTTCATGCCCCTTTTCTTGGCTATGTTATACGCCGTATTTTCGTCAAAAAGGAAGAAGCGCGCTGCTTCATAGCCGGCTTCAATGCGGGCATTAGTGTTGTCCGTCATGACCCCGCGTTCGGTAAAAAATGTTAACCAGTGTCCGATACTCCACCAGTTAAGAAGGTTTGCATCTTCAGGGGTGTTCTTTTCGATCCAGCTGAAAAGTTCCAAGTAATCATCAGCCGGCTCCGCGGCAAACATATACATCTCACGGGCTTCCCCAGACGTTATGAGGGAAGGCACCTTTGAAACCGTGTGGAATATTCCAGTGGCGACCATAGACAGGGAGACTAAGAGTATAATGGACGCAACAACTGTTTTGGCCGCTAGCCCCCTTCGCTTTGCCCAGGAGTACGCGTCCGAAAGCACAAGGGCAGATATTATTGCTACGGGGATTCCAAAGTAATATGCAAACTTGAGCTTGTACCATGATGCCCACCACGTAAGTGCTGCCCACGCAAGGATGAAAAGGAAGAAACGGTTCACCCTGACCCTGTAGGCAACGAAAGGGATGGATATAACTGCAAGGGCAAAAAGCACCCCGAACTTTGCGGGCCAGTTCATGAACCCCACTGTTTCTTCCCCTATTATCAAGGCCGTCGGCCCAGCGGTGAGCGGTTCTATAAAACCGGTATACGGCCGCACAATTTCGTCGCCGTCTGAAGCCGATACCGTTTCAGGAGGGTTAAGGATTTTCAAGATTGTATTCGTTACCCCTGAAAACCAGCAGAAACCGTTAATATAGCAGGACAGTGAAGCAAAAATAAGGGGGACGAATATGACCGCAAGCAGTTTCCAATCAACACTGAAACGTTCTTCACCTTTGTGCAAAAACAGAAATGCGACAACCACGCCCGCCAGCTGGCCCGCAAGGACAACCAGCAAGGAACCTAGGAGCGCGGCACCGTAAGTTCCGAGCTTGAAGGCCCTTTGAACATCGGTACCGTCTGGGAGGGTGATATTCAGAACATACGTGCGATCAGCCACAGAGGTGACTGTTAGCAGGGCCAAAAACAGTGCAGCCACAGATATGTATCCATAAACGTGATTCCTGCGGTGAAAAGCGAGGACCGCTGTGGCGGCAAATATCCCCCAGAAGGCTGCCGAAAGCGGGCTAAGTGCCAAAGTATATACTGTTGTAAGGGATAATGCACCTGTAAGGTAAAGAGCGTCTGCCGCTTCTTTTCTAGCAAGAAACTGGATTATAAAACACGCAACCAACCCAAGTATGCCCGAGCTGAAAACGACGATGTATGGCTCGTAGCGTTTGAAGACGTCCCTATCAAGGAAGCGGGAAATGTATGCAGCAATATGGTAAACGGCCCAAAGGCCCACAAACACAACAACTGAGTACGGAATTATGTAAAAACCCTGCCACGAGATTGCCGCGGCGAGCATAAAAACTGACGACAGGGCAGCGCATGCTAAAAACATCCTGCGGTTCTTCGCGAGGTACGCAAGCGCTGCGAAGAGTACTGCAAGCACTATTAAAAACGCGGTGGCGTCGTCCTCCAGAAAACCCCCGAGAGTCCTGTACACGTAACCAGGGTTCGTGGCTGCAAAAATCCCTGCAAGTATCCCTGCAAAGGGCCCTGCGAGGACAGTCGTAAGCACCGCCACGATCACAGACCCAAAGGCTCCAAAAACCGCTGGCAACCATTTGAAAACGTTCAGAAGTTGCATCCTGTCGTAACCATCACCGTAGAGAAAACGATACGCCCACGCTGGAAACTCCATGGAAAGCTCCCAAGTAACAGGTACCGGCTCAAAACCCCTGAAAGTTAGGGGATCGTATGGGGGAAGGGAACCGTACCGAATTATGTAAGACACCATGCGGGCGAACCAGTATGAATCGAACCCGAAAATATATGTATATTTCTCAAGATAGATGCGTGCAGACAAGCCCACCAAGAATATTACAATCAGCCAGAAGGCGTAAACAATACGCCTGCCCATGGATGGATTTTTGTCAGGAAGTGTTTTAAAGTTCTGTATTCATTCAAAATTAACCGGGCAAACACCATGTCTAAGAAGCCCGGCGCTACGGTGCGGGGGTGCCCGAGCGGCCAAAGGGGCCGGATTCAGGGTCCGGTGGCTTAGTGCCTTCCTGGGTTCGAATCCCAGCCCCCGCATAAATAATTAAAATCTGCAAGGAGGGAAAACTACGCCAGCTCTGGATCTTGGCAGCCATTCTTATTCTCTTGGGTTCCCACGGAGGTGTGAAGGTTGCTGGGAATAGACGACGTCCGCAAGAGGAAAGAAGAGATTATAGAGATGCTGAAAAAAAGGTACCTTGAAGAACTCATTCCAAAAGTAGAAGAGATAGAGCAGATGGATGAGGAATGGAGGGCTCTCTTAAAAGAACTCAACAGTTTACGGGCGGAAAGGAACAAAGTATCCAAGGAAATAGGTCGGATGTACAGGGAAGGGAACACAAAGGATGCAGAGCAGTTGAAAAAAAAGGCGGCGGAACTTGACAATAAAATAACGGAGCTGGAAAGAAAGGAAGCTGTGCTGAAAAAACTCATAGATGAAAACCTAAGGTATTTGCCGAACTTCATACATCCCGAAGTGGTTGTAGGTCCCGACGACAGCCACAACAAACCCATAAAGTTCTGGGGGACGCCAAAGGTATGGACAAAATACATTGATAACTTTAGAAAAGAAACAAACGGATTCAACGTCGAGTATGAAAGGATGTGCAGTCCCCCTCCACACCATTACGACCTGGTAAAAATGCTTGACGTTGCAGACGTCGAGAGGGCTGGTAAAACGTCGGGCAGCAGGTTTTACTACGAAAAAAAAGGGTTAGTTTTCCTGGATCTAGCACTTGCAAGGTGGGCACTGGAAGAACTCATGTCAAAAGGCTTCGAACCAGTTATACCCCCATACATGACAAGGCGGCGTGTGGAAGAGGCAGCCACCTACTTCACAGACTTCGAAGACGTGATATACAAGGTAGAAGGGGAAGACCTATATCTAATCCCCACTGCAGAACACCCGTTGCTCGGATACCACATGGACGAAATATTTGAGGTCGGAGAACTTCCGAAAAGGTATGCTGGGTGGTCCCCCTGTTTCAGAAAGGAGGCTGGCGCCCACGGAAAAGATACTAAGGGGATATTCCGCGTACACCAGTTCCACAAGGTGGAGCAGTTTTCATACGTTTACCCGGAAGAGTCTTGGGGGGAATTTGAGTTCTTAAGGAACAACGCTGAAGAGCTCCTTCAGAAACTGGAACTACCGTACCGCGTAGTGGAAATAGCCTCGGGGGATCTAGGAATGGCTGCAGCAAGGAAACACGACATCGAGGTGTGGTTTCCGGGACAGGGGAGATACAGAGAAGTGACGTCGTGTTCCAACTGTCTCTCCTGGCAGGCGAGGCGTGCAAACATAAGGTACCGTAAAAAAGACGGGAAAACGGATTACGTCCACACGTTGAACAGCACGGCCATCGCGTCCCAGCGCGTGATGCTCGCCATCCTAGAAAACCATTACTGCGCAGAAGAGAACGTTGTAAAAATACCGAAAACGCTCCACCCGTACTTGCCAAAGGAATTCAGAGAAATTGGGATTAAAAAGAAAGAGGAATAATTCGTTACGGCCTGTAGCAGCGGAAATCTTCGTCCACGGTTGTTTCCACTACATTAGCAAACGGCTCTGCAGGGAATACTGAAAGTGCCGTTTCCCTGAATATGTGGGCGCGTCTAACGGTAAGGGGAATCGACTGCAGACTCGTAGAAACGCTGCCCTGTTGCGGGGTATCCGGGCACTTGGCGCCGGTAATAGCGTTCCGCACGTACGAAGGGTTCCCAGAATCTGCCCCGTACAGGATCACATAGGGCACGTCCTCAAAAACGCCATAGGGCAAAAACCTCGAATATGCGGAAAATATACTGTAGTCGTTAAGTTCGGTCCCCAGCGCCACCGTTACAAGCATACCGGAGGACGATAGAAACAGCTTTCCGTCGGCGCATACCGGCTCGGAGTCCACCGGCAGGTTCATTTCGTACAAAACATTGCCGTCATAAGCCCCAAAAACGAGGCGTTTGTTCCTGCTATGGCCCACAAAGATGTTTTTACATACGTCCGTTATCGTAACGAACTTCTTTGTGCTAAATACGAGGGGAACCGCTGCAGACTTCTCCAACCGGACAACCACCGGCTGTCCCCGGTAAGTCCCAGAAATAGATCCATCTGGGAGCACGTAACGGGGGTACAGCCCGCAGTTCCTGCAAAAATACGCCGTGAGCCGTGGACGGTGCACGTTTTTATCAATATCCAGAACAACAATACCCCTAAGATCCCTGCGTTTGGCGAAAAGAAGAGCTTTCGAGCCGTCTATAACACGCGGTGGGCCCAGACGGGAGAACGTCCACTTAAAAGACAGTGCCGAAACTGTGGAGAAAGATTTGCCGTCGTACATCATAAGCTGTATGCGGTTACCCTCCACAAAGACAAAGTATATGCCGTCGTTACGCAGCAATACAGTCGCGGGGGGAGGACTTACGTCATACGCCGACAGAACCTCCCCGTACGTGTCAGTCACCACAAAACGGGTTGAATTATCTTCCAACACGGCTAAAAATACGTACTTATCCTCAAAAACGCCTCCCCCAGTATATTCTCCCGCTGTATTTACTAAAAACTGCTGGTAGTTAGGCATACGGGGGTTCCAATCACTTTGCGTCAAAACGTACCCTGCGACCACCAAATAAAGGATACCGACTACAAAGAACAGCAACCCGGGATCAAGACGTATTTTTTTACCGTCTTTGTTTTCACCCATGTACCAATGACTACACTCAGACATTTAAATACTAACAGCGTCTTAACAGCATGGAAAGACAGATACTAATTGGTGGTGAGGCAGGTCAGGGCGTTGCGAAGGCAGCAACAATTATGGGGAAGGCCTTCGTGCGGGAGGGTTTCTACGTTTTTAACTACAGAGACTACCCGTCGCTGATAAAGGGCGGGCACAACTTCAACGTTCTGCGGATATCCGCTGAACCTGTATCCTCCCACGAGTTCGATGGGCACGACGTGGTCGTTGCGCTGGACGAGAAGACTGTAAGAAAACACGCCGGAGAGATGAAAAAAGACGCAGTGGTGCTCGCCCCCAACAGGGTAAATGCGGACAGCAAGTTGTCGGTGGACACTGAAAACATTATCCGCGAGCTGAACGCACCAAAAATAATGGAAAACATAATACTGATATCCGCAGCGTGGAAGTACCTCGGGATGCCATTTGAAAGTCTGGAAAAGACAATCTTGGAAGAGCTCAAAAACAACAGGACCGCTGTAACGGCTGCAAAAAGGGGTTACGAAGAAGTGGAGACCGGAAAGGTCATGGGCACAGCGCCTGAAAAACGGGCGCGCTATTTCATCACCGGCAGCCAAGCCGTCGCGATGGGGGCGATTGCCGCCGGCATAGATCTTTACATAGCGTACCCCATGACTCCCGCCACCCCTGTTCTGCACTACCTTGCGGCGGTGCAGACGGAGTATGATTTCCAAGTACTGCAGCTCGAAAACGAGATAGCTGTGGCAAACGCTGCCCTCGGAGCGTCCTACGCAGGAGCTATGACAATGATTGGAACGTCTGGCGGCGGATTTGCACTTATGGGGGAAGCAATGAGCTTGCAAGGCATGAGCGAAGTGCCGCTGGTGGCATACCTCGCAATGCGTAACGCCCCATCTACCGGCGTACCCACGTACACAGGACAGGGAGATCTGAAGATGGCCGTGAATATTGGCCACGGAGAGTACCCCAAAGTAGTGGTGGCGCCTGGAGATCCAAAAGAGGTGTTTGAGAGGACTCTCGAGGCGTTCTACCTGGCGTACAAGTACAGGGTGCTCTCAATCATCATTTCTGACAAGCACCTCGCGGAGTCTACCTATACCGTTGACGGGTTCTCCCCACGGGTGGAACCGGAACGTTTCATAGTAGAAGATGTGCCAGAAGACTACAAGAGTTACGAAATAACAGAAACGGGGGTGAGCCCGAGGGCTGTGCCGGGCCAGGGGGATGCGCCAGTGAGGGCTACGTCTTACGAGCACGACGAATACGGATACACCAGAGAAGAAGGGGAATGGGCAATAAAGATGAACGATAAACGGTTCAGAAAAGTAAGGTACATAAAAGAAGAGGTGGCAAGCCTCGAACCGGTCAACACGTACGGCAATGGAGACAAGGTGATCGTTTCTTGGGGAAGCACGAAGGGGGCAATACTCGACGCACTCAAGCAGCTTGACGGTTGGAGGTTCGTGCAGGTATCTTACATTGAACCGTTCCCCGCGGAGCAGTTTTTAGATGCCGTGGAGGGCGCAGAGAGAATCGTGCTCGTAGAAAACAACGTAACAGGACTGCTGGGAGATATAATAGCTGAAAAAACAGGGATGATTATAGAAGAGAAAATCCTGCGGTATGACGCCCGTCCGTTTACTCCAAAATACATACTAAGGAGGTTGTAAAGATGCGCGTAAACCAAAACGACCTTAACACACCTGTGGAGAACACGTGGTGCCCCGGGTGTGGGAACTTTGGGATCCTGACTGCCGTGAAGGGGGCCATCGCCGACCTCGTAAACGAAGGATTTGCAGAACTGAAGGATTTTGTGCTCACGGCAGACATAGGGTGTGGTTCAAAGATTTACGACTACATAAAGATCAACGGGTACTACGGCCTTCACGGTAGAGCGGTGGCGCTGGCAGTAGGCATAAAGCTGGCGAATCCAGAGCTGAAAGTTATCGCCTTTGGCGGGGACGGAGGGCTGCTAAACGAAGGGATCGCACACTTGGTACACGCGGCCAGGTACAACTCGGACATCACAACGGTGATGCACAACAACCAAGTGTTCGCGCTGACGACGGGACAGGCAACGGCCACAACGGAACGGGGCTTTAGAGGAAAAAGCACGCCGCTGGGGACTTTTGAGGAACCCCTTAACCCCATCACCCTGATGATAGAATCCGGCGCCACGTTCGTTGCCCGCGAATTTTCTTACGACGTCGCCCACCTGAAAGAAACGCTGAAAGCCGCGATAAAGCATAAAGGTTTTTCAATAATAGATGTCCTGCAGCCCTGCGTATCCTTCCACGACACCACCGAATATTTCAGGAAAAGGATATACAGATTAGAAGACGAGGGCCACGACCCTTACGACCGGGAAGCCGCGCTTAAAAAAGCAAGGGAATGGGGGTACGACCTCGACCCCGATGCAAGAATACCCGTGGGCGTGTTTTACATAAACGACGAGAAGATGGCGTATGAAGAAGGCTGGCCGTCCATAAGAAAGGGCCCGTTCTGGAAAAGGAAGAGGGAAAGGAGGTGGGAAGACACCATAAGAAAATACGTGGTGGTGTGAATGTCCACCCTCATCCTCCTCCGCCACGGTACCAGCGTGTGGAACAAAGAAAACATATTTACGGGTTGGACCGACGTCCCCCTTGCCCCGGAAGGGGAAGAAGAGGCGAAGGAAGCAGGCAAGAAATTAAAGAATGCGGGAATCCTGCCAGACGTCTGGTTCACATCTTACCTTGAAAGGGCGATAATGACCGGTGTTTTAGCGCTCCAAGTTATGAAAAGGCTGTGGATTCCCTGTGAGAAACACTGGAGGCTCAACGAAAGGCATTACGGGGCGTTGCAGGGTAGAAACAAGGACGAAGTCAGGGAAGAGGTGGGCGATGAGCTGTACTGGGCGTGGCGCAGGAGCTACGATGTGCCCCCGCCCCCCCTCAGCCAGGAGGATCCGCGACACCCGAGGTACGATGAAAAGTACAGGAACGTTCTTCCGCGTCTGCTCCCCGACACAGAATCGCTAAAAGACACCGTGGAAAGAGTTCTCGTTTACTGGAAAGGCAGGATCGTGCCGGAGCTAAAAAGGGGGAAGAAAGTCCTCATTGCAGCCCACGGAAACACGCTACGAGGAATAGTTATGATGCTGGAAAATCTGACCCCTGAAGAAGTAAAAAAGCTAGAAATACCGAAAGGTGTGCCCATAGTTTACGAACTTGACAAGGACTTGAAAACCGTGGAAAAAAGCGTAATCGACTAGTTTTTCTTCAAAATACCCCATTTTTTGTACACGTGACGGAGCCGATATGCGTAAACAAGGGACACCGCGGACACTAAGAAGAGTACTGCGTCCGCAACAGTTCCTGAAATTAGCCCGAGACGGTATGAAACTGCATACGTTGCCCAGAGCATCACCATACCCGCCGTATACCCCCGCTCAGAAGAAAAGAAATCCGTAAGTCTGCCCCCCGGCCTGAGGATCAAGTAGTAAATGGAAAAAATGGCTGCGGCGATGGGTACCAGCAGGGGACATACCGCGAGGGCAAAACCTATGGCTGGGGCAGTGCCGGCACCAGACACAATTCGTCCAGCGAGGATAAAACCGAATATGGAAAAGATGTGTGCGAGCACCGCAACGGCCCCGCACCACGGGCCCCACAAGTAAGCAGGGAGGAATGCTTTAAAGGCGTCGAGAATTGTGGAAACAACGCCCACCCATAGTTTACCCGTGGCGTAGTATGCATTGGCTGCCCCCATGTTCCCGTCTCCGAACTTTGTCAGATCCTTGCCGTGAAGACGTGCCAGGAGATACGCGAAGGGTATTGATCCCAGAAAATACGATATCAATAAGTGGTAGAGACTCAGCAATCATATCGCCTCCAGCAGCCTCCGGAGGTTCAGCTCGAAAGCCGCCACGGGCATCCCGATCCCAAAATCTTCCAAGACTGATGGGTGTACCTCTCCGATGTGGCCAACACGGTCACCGCCAATGGATACAGCGGCTGACCTCCCGGGAACGTACCAAGGATAGTCCCTGGCTTGGAAGCTATACTGCAGACCCAGCTGGTCCAAGAGGTATTCCATAACTTGACGGATGTCAGTATATGTCGATCCAGATCCGGCGATGGCGTAGCAGACGTGCTGCTCAGTCCTCGTCCCAGTGGGGCTGCGGTTATCGGATACCACCACGTCGCCCACTTCAAAAACAAGCTGGGGGTAGTCCTCCCCGGTATTCGCCGAGAGGAAGTCCATAACGGTGGGGAGAAGCGCCGGGCGAACGATGGAAAAAGTCTCAGTTACAGGGTTCTGGAGAACGACCACCGGGGAATGTCGCGCCTTCTCGACGACAGTTCGGGACGTAAGTGTGAAAGTGGCTATTTCCTGCGCTGTGGTTCCCACCAGAATGTCCTTGACAGCGTTCTCGAGTTCCGTATATTTTGAAGCGCCACCTTTCGTCATAAATTCCGGGAGCTTCGGTTCCACGCGGTTATACCCGTAGGCTATGATCACGTCTTCCGCCACGTCCCGCTCGTGCATGATATCGGAACGGTATGACGGGTACGCCACAGACCATTCGTCCCCCGAAACGGACAGTACGTCGTAACGGGCGCGTTCCAAGAGCTCTTTGAAATGGGGTTCAGAAAGCTGGATACCGGATATCCTTTCCACATAAGACTTGCGGACAACCGTTTGCTTTGGCGCCATATTGGGGGTAACTACAACTTCGTCGGGGTATACGATTCTCACGGATTCGATTTTACCGCCCCTCTCCGCAAGGGCTGCAGCTATGACGTTCACGGCGGTCATAACCGCCGCTCTGTTGGTGCCCGTAACGTCCACAAAGACGTCCATGGTCTGTGGCCCTATGTTCCCTATGTCGTTAGAGTTAATGATGGGTGGGAAAGAGATTACGCGTCCGTTGTC
>DQUH01000033.1 GCA_015662385.1 Methanobacteriota archaeon
AACATCATGTAATTAACTGTGGGGGGGCCTTGATAAAAACACCGACCAAACAGAAAAATTCTAACTCGCCGAACTAAAAAAGTACGGCAGGGCCTCGCTTACATTACTTACCTCCACAACATCAACCCCTTTTTCCCTGCCGAGCTCATAAAGATCCACTGTTTCCCAGCGGACGCTCCGCTCCACCACAACAACACCGGGCAAAGGAGTCAGCTTTTTCGTAACTGGTTTTGCCACACGCACGTACCTTTCCCCCGCGGGGATCAGGAAAACGCGGATGCCGTTTTCGGCGCAGGCCTCCAGCTTTTCCACCAGTCCGCCTACCGGCCCAATACTGCCGTCGGGAAAGAGTTCGCCGGTAATTACGACGTCAGTCCGGGGCTGACGGTCCACAAGAGCCCCGTACGCCGCAACTGCCATTGCTGCCCCGGCGGAGGGGCCGCCAACAATTGCAGAGGGCGCATTAATCGTAAAGGCAATATCTTGGAACAGGAGGGGTCTGCCGGCCAGGCGAGACGCCACCTGCGCAGCCACTTTCGCCGATTCCTGCGTATCCAGCTCGGCGCGGGGGTTTACAGTAAGAAACACGCGGCCGGTGCCGGGGCGGACTTCTGCCCACACCTCCGCAAGGGCTCCGCCGCCCCCAGAGACAACAGCAGCGGCATACACCATGGCCCTGTTACCGGACACAGATTCAACATAGTGCGCCCCGAAGAGGAAGCCGGAAATGAACGCCAAAAAATAAATGAGAACCAAGGCAATGCAGTTGAGCAACCTCATAAATATAAGCTTGGCTGCAACGTTTTTAACGTGCTCGTGGTACTCGAAAAGGAAAGCCTCAAAGAAGCTGTAGAGCTCATAAAAAACCTGAAAAAGGTGGCAGTTCACGTCCCCCGACCGCTCCCCGCCGAAATATTTAAGGAAGTGGATCCCTACGTTGAGAAATACTATCTGCCCCCTTCCACGTGGAGGCGCCTCTCAAAAAAAGCTAAAGAGATAATAAAAGGAAAAACAGAAATCTCCTCTAGGCGGGGCAGGTTCGCAGAAGTTGATGTTGAAACTGTGGCGCAGATCATAGCGATGTACAGGGCCGGCGCCTCAATAAGGGAGATAGCGAGGGCTTTAAACATGCCCAAAAGCACGGTGCACTACATACTTACAAAGGAGAGAAAAATAAGGGACGGAGGGGTAAAAATTCTCATTCAATAGCTTTTCCTCACGAACCGATAGCCTTTTCCCTGTAACAGCTTTTCCAGTTCGGAAAGTACCGCCGAGATAGCTGCGATGGGGTCCGCCACGTGCATCCCCGCAGCCCCGGGGTGTCCGCCCCAGCTGGCACCGATTTTCACCGACACTGCTGAGAAAAGGTCTGTAAGGTCGATCCCAGTCCTGATCATGAACTCGTCTGACATGCGGGCAATAACCCTGTTTTCACCGGCTACAAGGGCTACATCCGCCCCGGCAAGCACAAAAAGCCACGCGACACTCCCCTCGTACGCGCCGGACCTTGCAGTAACAACGATGAACTCTCCAAAACGGTGAATTTCCATCTTCCTTAAAGCTTTGAGGCGGGCAATACGCTCTGAAACAGACGGACGATGCGAAACGAGGCGGGCAACATCTCCCACACCCATGCCCGCGAGTTCAAGCAACCTCCCAAGGGTAACAAGCGTGGAGGGCTGGGCAGCCACAAGCCCTGCAGTATCGGCGTACACGCCCGCTGCGAGAAGGGCATAGGCCCGTCTGTCCCTGATTCCGTCCATCATCAGCAGCTCCGCCACCGCCTCCGAAAGTGATGGGGTATCAAAAATGCACCCGTTAAGATCTCCTCCCCTGTGGTGATCTACAGCGAAAACGCGCCGGGCAGCGCTGAGATCCATGGGGAGCATGGAGGAGGACGACGTGTCCACCACCAGAACATCTTTATCCGACACGTCCGCGTTCGTCGTGTAGTCCACAGCGAAATCCCTGAGGAGCTTTGCCGCCGGTGCGGACAGGGAGGGGAAAAAAAGAACGGACTCAACGCCGTGCCTGTCCAAAAAGGACTGCAAGCCCACGGCGGACGCCACGGCGTCCACGTCCGCGTTAACGTGTGGGACTATAAAAATAGGTGGGCGGAGGGAAAGGATGCGTTGGCGGAGTTCACCCACCAGTGGGTGCACCGTCGCCCACCTGCTGCAGCTTAGCAAGGGCCTCCTCGATCTTTCGCTTGAGTTCTACGAGTTTCGCCTCAATTTGCTTTATCTTTTTTTCCAGGTTTTTCTTCCTAACTTCAAGCGCCTCTTTCCTTTCGTTCAGTTCTGCCACGAGGACTGATTTGCGCTCCCTCACCATAATGGGGCCCACTACCTTGTACGCAAACTCGTCCTCGCTGGACTCCAATGCTGAAAGGGCCTCAGAAACGGAACGCAACTCGGCGTCTATCTGGGCGAGCTGCGCCTGCAACACGTTCAGCTGGTTCTGCAACGCCTGAAAGTTCACAATATCCCTCTGGACGTCCTGTGGTATTTCCATTAGATCACCGGAACTAAGATGCGTTGATGAGTTTTTGAAGCTTTTCGATCATAGCCACCCAGCGCAGGTAAGAGTTCAGTGCAGCACGGAGCGCCGAGAGGTCGTCTGCGTCAACATCTATAACTATGATGCAGCCGTCCCGCCGTATCCTCGCTCTGAAACGACGAGAATGGCCGATCTCCGGTTCCAAAGCGACGTATGCTGCTTCTGCGTCTTCTTCTCTGGGGAACTTCACCTCAGCGCGGAACCCAATTTTTCCGGAACGGGATCCCAGCCGGTTATTTTGAACCGTGGTCCCACCTCCTGACCGTCTAGTAAAAAACAAACGGTTCCCTCTCTCTCCCTGAGAACGACACCTTCCTCGCCATCGTACACATCGAAGATATCTTCAAGGACCCGCCACTCACCGGCGTCCACAACCAGATCGTCCTCGTCAACCCGCTGGGGGCGCGTTTTGACGTCCAGAAGAAGGAACACCTCAGATATATAAAGCTGGCCCATCCACCTGAAAGGGTTGGTACGGAGGTCCAAAACACGGATTATGGACGGGTTCCCCTTGGTCTCACCCACGATGAGCACACGGTAATAGCCGTCTGCACGCGCGCGTTCCGAAATTAAGCGAAGGGGGGCCTTCCCCCTGTTTACATACCTCGAGAGGGGGAGCACCGCCTCCAGTTCCCTGCAGAACCTCCTCGTCCGGCGGGACGGTTTCCGGGAGGTGGTGATGAGGATCATACTACCTCGCTTTCACGACCTTTACCACCGCTGGCCTGGCCTTAAGGATTATCCTGTGCCCGCAGTAAGGACAGCGGATAGCCAGCCTCGGAAGGTCTTCGAACTGGTTCCCGCAGTAGGGACAAAGGTACGTCATCTGGACCCCCTCTTCGCTTCAAGGGTTTTTGCAACGGACTCGCCAACAATCGTGCGCAGGGTATATGCACCACCAGCAAATATAGCGCCGCATTTTCTGCACCTGTACAGTCCAAAACCCGTGCGCCGCACGGCCTTGGCACCGCAGCGAGGGCAGATCATTCTCGATTTCTGGACCTTTTCAATCTTAGCCACGGCCCTTCGTATCTTCACACCGTAACGTGGGCCGAAACGACCGGCGCTACCTACTTTCTTTGTCCTGCCCATCCTCTACCACCTTTTTCAACA
>DQUH01000060.1 GCA_015662385.1 Methanobacteriota archaeon
CAAGACCTATCTCGCCGACCGCTACAACACAATCGCGGTTTAGAAAGGCGGATAGCTTGTCAATCTCAGTTTCTGGAAGTTTCAGGGCGAACTCGGGGTGAATCCCCACCGCCGCGTGAACGATATCGTAGGTTTCGGCAAGTTCGACACAGCGTTCCGCCGTTCCAATGTCCTCCGCGTTTGTGACGATCATACCAACGCCCAGCTCCTTTGACTTGCGCACAGTGGACTCCGGATCGTCCACAGCGTAGAGGTGGCAGTGAACGTCAGAGAGCATAATAAGATGATTGTGCGAGAACGATTATTATGGATATCCTCCTGACCACGATGGTGGGATTGGAAGACGTGGTGCTCAACGAGTTAGAAAACGACTTCGGGTTGCGGGGAGAGAAACTAAGAAACGGGAGGGTGGTTGTAAAGGGGGACCCGGAAGACGTGGTGCGCCTTTCGTATTCTGGCAGAACCTTCGAGCGTGTGATGGTCCTGCTGGCGGTGGAGGAAGGGGTGGAAAAGTTAGACGACGTTTACAGGGCTGTGTTTTCCGCTCCCCTCGGCGAGTATTTTTGCCCGGACTTGACGTTTGCATGCAGATCTGACCGCATGGGTGAACACCCTTTCACGTCACTGGACATAGAAAGAACCGCCGGTCAGGCGGTGGTGGATCATTTTATGAATGCCACGGGAAAACGCATCAAGGCAAACCTGGAGGACCCCGACGTTATCGTAAGGGCAGACCTGGACGGCGACGTTCTGTACATCGCACTGGATGCCACAGGGTACAACGCGATGCATAAAAGGGGGTACCGTGTTTACGACCACCCGGCATCGCTCAACACCACCCTTGCATCTGCACTGATACGCGTGGGGAAATGGAGCGAGGAGAAAAAGCTGCTCGACCCCTTTGCCGGAGGTGGCACCATACCCATTGAAGCTGCCCTCTACGCCAGGAAAGTTCCTTGGTTCAGGTATAGAAGCTTCCTGTTTGAACGTAGCGGGATCATAGATGCCGAAGTGGTGAGAAACGTGAAAGAAGAACTTTTATCGGAAGTCAGGGACACAAGAATACGTGCAACCGGCGTGGAAAAGTATGGGAAACACGTGGCGGGCGCACGAAAGAACGCTGAAAGTGCTGGTGTAGAGGATACTGTAACTTTCAAGGTGGGGGATGCGAGCAAAATAGACGTAGATGCAGACATCATCGTAACAAATCCGCCCTATGGGCAACGAATAGCCCGCCCAAAGGTAGTCAGCGAGCTCTATTACAAATTTGCGGAAAGCGCTGCGGAGAGAAACATCCCGAAAATAACAACCGTTACGAGCAGGTGGAAGTGGATGGAGGACGCACTGCAACAGGCAGGGTACAAGATAAAAAAGAATTTCTTCGTGCTCTACGGAAAACTGCACACCCGCGTCATTGTTGCTGTGCTCGGGTGAACCCTTCAACCAGTGAGAGCATTGCGCCGTACGGATCTTTCGCTTTCACAACGCCCGAGGCAACAAGCACGCCCTGTGCTCCAAGCTCCACTGCTCTCCGCACGTCCTCAGAGGTTTTCACCCCTGCTCCCACCAGAACGGGCACAGATACAGCTTCCACGCTTTTCCGGATGACGTCTGGCTTTGCCCGGGAAACGGACACGTTCGTACCTATGAGCTCCGGGGGTTCAACGGCAACGGCGTTCGGCTGTAGCTCGGACACCGCGCGGGCAACGGGTTCGTCGGGCGCGCAGGCGATTACCTCCATCCCGAGCTCCCTTGAACGCTGGATGACGTATTCCACCCACGAGAAGTTAACCTGGCGCTCCGAATGGTTGATCAGGGTACCGTCCACGCCCCACTCCGCAAGCATCTCCAGCAGGACAGAACCCGTGTGTGCGCCCGGCCGGTAGGCGTCTACGTGCTGGGCGTAAACAGGGATGTCCACCGCTTCACGAACCTTCACGATGTCAACAGCGTTTGGGGCAACTATCACGCTGGCTCCCGTCTCATCCCTTACCTTTTCAGCCTCCAACGCGAGCTCCACCGCTTTCTTGCCCATGGACTGGGGATAAGCCTTGAAGTTCACAACAAGTACAGGTAGCTCCATGTACAAACCAACCTGCAACCAATATTTTAATGTATCCCTGGCACCTATCCCTTCTATGGAGGTTAGTGTTGCCGGTGATGTGAACCCGGACCTGTTGTACCTCGTGGACAGCTTCCCCGAGGTCGACAGCCAAGAGATCGCAAGATCCTTTACACTGAAACTTGGAGGGAGTGCCGCGAACACTGCGTACGCCCTTGCAAAGCTCGGTGCAAAGGTGCATTTCTACGGAGCCGTGGGCAGGGATATGCTGGGGGATTTTTGTGAGTCTGAGCTGAAGTCGGCAGGCGTCCACACACATATGGTGAAAGTGGATGCCCCTACCGGTACAACCTCTGCAGTAGAATGGGAGGGTACAAGGACTATGTTCACGTACAGGGGTGCGAACGAATTCTTGGACAGATACCACATCACACCAAGGGGGTCCTGGCTGCACATCTCTGGCTACTGGCACCTTGAAAGGCTCCGCCCCCACATCGGAGAACTACTAAGATCCGCCAAAGACCGGGGACTGGTAACGTCTTTCGACGTGGGTTCGTGGAGTAAAGATTGGGGGGAAGCGAAGTACATATTAAACGCGATACGGAAAGGTTATCTTGATTATCTCTTCGTAAACGAGCGGGAAATTGTGGAGTTGACGGGCAGAGAACTGGAGACCGCTGTGGAGATGCTGAGAAAATACACCACCATAGGGCTACATATGGGGCGGAAGGGTGCAAAGATCATCGGAAAAGATTTCGTGGTCTATACGCCCGCAGTGGAAGGTATCACCGTGAGGTACACCACGGGGGCGGGGGATACCTGGAACGCGGGCTTCATATGGGGCTTTTTAAGAACCGGCGATATCAGGAAGGCAGCGGAAATAGCCATGGTTATTGTGGAGGGTTACGTGGAAAAAGGGGTGGTTCTCACCCCTTCAGAACTGTAGACCTTGCGTGGGAGATCCCTCTGCGGACTTCCTGAATATATTCCTTTATCCCCTCGTCTTTTGAGAGCTTTTCTGCCCAATCGCTCTGCTTATGTAATCTGGCAAAGGCGACGAGCAAGTCCCTGGCACGCTGGCTCTCAGGGGGCTGGGCAATGGACTCCGCCGCGCGCTGGTATTGGGAGATTTTAACTGCGAGGCACTCTATTTCGAGACCTATCTTGATGTTGTAGTACTTCTCGTAAGCAGTAGAGAGCGCACCCTCCGCCCACTTGCGGTGGAACCGGCAGAAACCAGCGTTCTCAATCATTAGCTCCGCGTGGAAACGGCCCCATACTTTCACACCCAGGTCGAAGGGCGAAAGCCACTCCGACCCGTAGTACGTCATGAACTTGCCGTAGAGGGGGAGGGGTATCAGGAAACCGGGCACCCAGTACTGGGGGGGGACGAGTTCGCCCTCAGAACCGAAAGGCATGTAAACGCCGATGTCCCTTGCTTCTGGCTTCACCGCGTTAGCCCCCCTACGTATGCCCCGGGAAAGCTGTGGTAAGCTGCCCCTTGCAAGAGCCATGAGGATTTCCTTCACAGAACTTGCCTGCACATCCTCGTCAACTTCGAAAGGCTTAAGCGTAGTCTTTCCGACACCGTCTAGCTTTAACATCCCCCTGTCCCTGAGCTCCAACGCCCACGCTACAACGTTACCCACTTCGATTGCATCAAAACCCAAAGAATCCGCCAAATGCACGATCTCCGATATCTTGTCTATCTCGAACACACCTAGCTGAGCACCTAGCGCGGTAATTGGTTCGTAATCTAACTTCTTCGAGCCGAACATTTTCTTGCAGACCGCAGCACATTTTTCCCCACAGGTCTTCGAGCGGATTGAACCGTCTTTAAACAGCTTGCGGAGGTGTTCCACCGCCGGCAATATTTTTTCCTCCCACAGCCTCTGGCGATCGGCATCGCTCATGTAAATCGTCTGCCAGTTATAAGCGGGAAGGGTAGTTCGGAGGTGTGCCCAGTTGAGAACGGTCCCCCCGAGCCCGTCCTTTTCGGAAAAGCGGTATTTAGCAGTGCTTTTCGCAACAGCTTGCAAGTAGCCCTCGCCAGTAACGTTCTCGACAAGCTTCTTGAAACCGTCCGGGTCTGTGAACGCCGGTGCAGCATCCCCGCCAAGCACGAGAGCGTACACGTTGTGGGCCCGTACCATCACAGATCCGGCTCCCCCGCGCCCGAAAAGGTCTGGCACCCCCATTTCTGGGTCCACAGATACAAGCGCACCGTAGTCTGTGTTCTTCGATGCTGCGCCTGCGACCACCGCACGGAAAGGCGTACCGCCAAAAACATCTTGAAGCTCCTTCCGCAGGAAAGCGTCGAACTCAAAAACGCTGTTGATCACGTCTTCAAAATCGCTGAGCTCAAACACGTGGAGCGTAGTGCCCTCGGAGTCTCCTTTCACCGCCACCACGGACGGCACTTCCGTCCTGCCCACCAGCGTAACGGCGGTATCGCCGGTTAGGGAAATGTACCTCCCGAGGTTGCCGGCGGAAGATACAAAGAATCCGCCTGTCACGGGGGATTTGAAGGAGACTACTCCCCTGTTCCCACCTTGAACTTCCGGGTGCGCAAAGGGCCCCGCCGCGAAAACCAGGGCGTTCTTTGGATCGTAGGGGTCCAGCCCATAACTGCGGTACTCGTCAAAGTGGATCTTTATCCCAGCGTCCACCGCACCGGACGCGGTCATCCTCAACTCCTTCAGCCGTTTCTTCGCGAGGTCAACGACGATCATGCTACTACAATGCAGGCGTTATTTAAATATGGTGCCCACCGTTCAAATATGCCCGACGTGTTGGGGGACTTCGTGGAAGCGGTGGTTTCAGAAACGGGCGCATATCCCGTGATCGCCTTCGGATCGGGTCTGCACGGTTCAGGCAGGAGCTACCTGGCGAGAATGGTTTGCGAGAAATTCAGAAACGCTGGCGTACCCGTGGATAAAGTGTCCGTGGGTGAAATATTTAGGCGGTTAGCGGAAGAACACGGAATAACAATAGGCGAATTTGCAGGACTCCAGGCGGAAGACCCTGAAAAATTCTACGCCTTGAACGTTTCCGTGGATAAAAAGATACACGAACTCCTACAAGAAAAAAGTCAAAATAGCGCGGTGGTTGTAGACTCGAACCTGGCAGCGTACCACGCCTGCACCCCAAATACCTACGCCATACTTGTGTACGCAAGACCGGAAATCGTGGGTGAGAGAGTATATAGGGCACGCCGGAAAGCAGAGAACTCCTTCAAGTCTCCCGCCGACGCCCTCAAACATATGATACTGAGGACACAGAACGATATCCGGCTTTACAGGGAGCTATCGTCCATTGCCAGGGATAATTTCTGGAAAATGGTGTACAGGATCGCCGCAAAAGACATGGGTAAGAACTTGGAAACAATCCTTGGCGGTAAAATACCAAAAAGTCCGTTCTTTCACGGAACCGTTGATAACAGCGGGCCTCCGGAAAAATCGTGGGAAGATGTGGAGAGGTTGATTAAAGCGCAGCTTGAAAGGTGACCGCCAAGCCAAGGGTTTTATACGTAATGGTGGGTTTTTCTATCCGTGCCCCGGAGCAAAAAGATCGGAGAAGTCATTTACTACATCACAACAAGCACCGAGAGAATCGGAGAAAAACTGGCCCGCTTTTCCTTGCCGGGAGAGCAAATAGAGCAGATATGGGTTGAAGAAGACGTCCCCGACGTGTATTTCATAGAAGGCGCCCTCGTGCTAGACCTTAACTTCATGGACGAGCGAACGCTCATAGCCATAAAGAGGAACACTGTGGCGGTTGTAGCTGAAAAAGAGACAGAGCTCCTAAAATGGATCCGCAATGCCATAAAGAAAAGGAGGATGTTCTTAAACAACCCGGGAAGCTTTGCCTACAGGGCAATAAAGAAACAACTAGACATCATTCACGATAGGATCTCAAAGATACAAAGGATAGTTACAAAAGTAGAACGAAGCATGGCAAAAAACCTGCGTTCAGAGGATGCCGACAACGTAATTAAAATATACGACGTTCTCATTCAGCTGTATGACGTCAGGAGGGAGCTGGCCTACTTCTGGAAGGTGCTGATGAAGCTCAAGCGGACACCGTACCTCAAAAACGAAGAGGTGGAAGACATAAAAGGCGACGTCCACGAAGTGCTTTCGTTTGTCAACCTCACCATAAAATCAGCAAACTCAATCCTTGACCTTCACGACCGCGCGCTGTCCATGGAGCTTAACCTGCTTATAAAGCGATTAACTGCAATTTCCATAATTCTGGCGGTAATAACGATCGTTACCGGTATATACGGGATGAACTTCAAATACCTGCCGCTTGCAGACCACCCTTACGGTTTCTGGATAGTCAACGGTTTAATGCTTGTTCTCTACGCTGGAATGTGGTGGTGGTTCAAACGGATTGGATGGATGTAGAATAATGAGGAGCGCCCGAGCCGGGATTTGAACCCGGGTCGCGGGCTCGACAGGCCCGCATGCTAACCTGGCTACACCACTCGGGCACCAGACACCCAAACTTAATGAAAATAAATGGGTGGCAGCGCCGGGCCTTTCCCAGGTCCGAGGGGACCCAGTACCAGGCCCATCGCTGGCGGGCTTAACTTCCGGGTTCGGGATGAGACCGGGTGTTTCCCCGCCGCTGTGGCCGCCAACCCAATATTACTTTTCAATCATAACAGTTAAAAAGATATCAGCGGTCATGCACGAAGTCCTTGATCAGCTCCTTTACTGCTTTGATTGCCTCAACTATCTGCTTTTCCTCTCTAACCCCTGCGCAGATCAATTTACCGTTCTTAAAAAGTAATATGGTCGCCTTTGGATTCTCAAGGCGTATAATCGCCCCGGGGAACTGCTCCGGCTCGTACTCTACGTTGTCCAAAGTGGCTGCGAGGGAGTAAAGATCTACAGTAACATCGAGAGACGCAGAAGCAACGATATTCTCTATTCTGAAGGGCACTTTTTCCGGGTCTGGTAACTTCAAATTCGGCTGAGCCTCGCGGAGGATTTCCACGGTGCGACGAATAGCTTCACGGATCTGCTGTTCGTCCTTGTTCCCCGTACAGATTAGTTTCCCATTTTTGAACACAAGTAAGGACGACTTTGGCTCGTCAATTTTCAGAATCGCCCCGGGGAACTGCTCCGGCTCGTACTCTACGTTGTCAACCGTAAGGGCAAGAGAAAAAAGGTCTATATCTACATCGAGGGATGCTGACGCCACGATGTTCTCAACGTTGTAGCGGAAACCGTCTTTCTCGGGCATACCCATCAACAAAATTTAAATATCCAACAGGTTTAAAAATGAAGGATCACAGTTTAACGAGGGCTGTTGCAGAACCGCCTCCGTGCCAGCTCATCCTCGGACGAACGCGGATCACCCACACTTTTTCGGTAACGTCGTCCATCAGGACCGCAAGACCGCGGGTGTGCGGCAAGGTTGCGAGGTGTTTGTCCAAAGAGTCCCCTGCATAGGTCGGCCTGACCGCCGATAGCGCCTGAATATCCAGATAGCTGGTGATTCTATGACCGATTATAATATCAGCCTGCGTTATGGCGTCATCACTCATCCTGTCAATTCTCTGGGTTGCAAGAACGAGTGATAGGCCCGGCTGACGGCCGACACGTATCCAGTCAGAAAGAACGTCCTTTGCAACGGACTTCCTCCCTCTGGGCATGAAAAGATGCGCCTCATCAATTATCATCCACACAAGGGGCATTTCAGAGACGGGACGCCCCGTTTTCATCTCCTGTATCTCTTCAACCTTTCTGTACTTCATGCGCTCCTCAAATATCTTCTTGCCAAGAACTGCAACTACAACTTCACGTATGGACTGGCCGCCAAACGCGCCCTTGAACGTTGACACGTCAATTACGTTCACCGCGCCGGCCCTTGCATACTCAACAGTGCGGGGCGCGTTCTTATCAAACAGCCCCCATTCCTTTGCCGCCGCCAAACGCATCGCCACAGACCGTTTGACGTGGGGTGAAGCGTCCATCTCCCCAACAATGCGGATAAGATCATCCAGGTCGTAGTTTCCCACCTTGTCCTCCGCTTCCACGACGGCCCCTGCAAGAAGGGAGCCGGCCTCAGAGTCGAGGTCAAGATCAAAGAGCCCTAGCCACTCCGTAACGCCCAACTCCGACGGTCTTATTGCGAAGTACCCGTCCACAGGGATGCCGTACTCGAGGTAAAACGGAAGCGTACCCTTGGGTACGAGGACTTTTACGTTAAAACCCTTCGGCTCTAGCCCCCATTTCTTCAGCAACTCTTTCTGATCCCGGTTTGGCACCTTCATCGTCCAAAAAATCCCGACGGTATCTATCACGATAACTGCAGTCCTGGAGCGCACAGAATACGGGAGGGACGCCAGCTCCTCCACGAGCACCCCTAACGTATAGGATTTCCCATAGCCCCTCTTGCCGAGTACAAGAATTACATGGGATGTGGCGAGGTCCACAAGCACTTTCCGCCCCAGAACAGGATCGTCACCCTTGCTGAGAACAACACGCCCGAGGAAGCCCGTCCCCCGCGTACCGAACTCGCGAACCACAGAAGGCTTCCTTCCGACAACCACAAAATCGTCCGAGAGGATCCCCAGCCCGTCCACTGATAGAATACTGCTTCCAGATTAATAACCTTTATCGCCCGCAAAACAAAAAGAAAGGGGGCGAGGGAGGCGCACTACCTGAGCGGAGGTGGACCCCGACGGGCGAACTACGGCGCCAGGGTAAAGTAAACGGTTCTACCCCTGCGCACCTTTCTTAGCAGCCCCTGTTTGTACAGGGCGTTTAACCGAGCAGATGCTGCGTTTAGCCCTTTGTAGCCAAGGGCGTCCTTGACGTCCTTCGCGGTTACCGCGCCACGCTCCCGGATCAGCGCGAGTATCTGTTCGTCCGCTTCTGAAAGGCCGGCTTCCTCTGCGGGAACGGATCGGGACGCGTGTGCTCGAATCTCTTTCAACGCGTCCCTGATTTCCCGGAGGATCGCGTTGGTTTTCCTTCGCTCCTCGATGAGGGCAGCTATCAACGTCGCCAGGACTACTGGGTCGTGGGACTGCTGAACGAGTAGCTCGAGGTTGAGCACGTCCTCGTCTTCCAGCCCGGGGAGCAAGTTTTTAATTGCTGCGAGGATTGTCTGTACGTTGGTGTTCTGGGGCTCCTGTCCGCCCGCCACGTATCATGATAGTATCATGACATATTTAAGTATTCTCATGAAAGAATCACGATGCAAAATTTTTACGGTTAAAAAATTAGATGAACGCCACTTCGCAGGGGCGGTCCAGGATCAGCTCTAGGGCGCGCTTAACGTCGGGGTAGGGGAAAGATAAGTAGCGGATTTCTTTTCGCGGAACGACCACGCGGTACATCATGCCGTCCTGCCGGTAAAGCTTGTTGACCCCCACGACGCGGACGTTCCCAAACAGGTCCTGCACCGTTTTCTTAACGTCCACGTCCACCTCCACTATGCGCACCGGTTTGCCGACGGCCTGCCTGAACGCACGGAGGACCCTCCCCCTTTTTCCTATCAGCCGCCCCATTTCACCCCTGACAAGCACCAGTATAAAGGAACCCATATCGTAGGCGCGCACAAACTCCACCGCGCCCCCTATCCTGTATTTGCTGTCGAGGTCGTAAAGGATTCTGGATATTTCCACGTCAAGCTCACTTATCTCTCCCTTTTTCAGCTTCTCCTCGTCAGCAGTGCAGAGGTAATCAGTTCTTTGACAAACCTCACATATGGGGGCACGGACCATCCTCACTCACCACCACAGAATAGTTAACACTAAAATTAGATGTAGAGCAAAAATAAAAGGGGAATGGGATAAGAAAAAATCATTCCTTTACGAGGACTATGTCAATTGCAGAAACTTTCGAGGTTCCCTGCTCTCCCTCAAGCTCCTCCGTGGAGATTTCTATGTTCTTAACCTTCACCTCTGGGAGAAAGCGGTTCCTGACAACTTCTGCAACGTCAACAGCCTTAGATATCGCCCTCCCACGGGCTTTTATGTGCACCTCTTTCGCACCCTGATTAAACTGCGTCACAACCGCAAGGACGTAGTTCATCACACCCTTTTTGCCCACGTAAACCTCGTTCTCTGACGCCATGGTTTTCACCTCTCAAAAATATTTCATCGCAAAGAGTTAAAAAGATCTCATTTCCTCCTTGCGCGGTACTCTTCAACTAACCGAAGGATTCTTTCAACGGCGTCTTCCTCAACCTTCTTTTTTTCAACGGGGACGATAACAACTGATTTTTCGGTTCTGTACACGATACGCCCTCCCGCGGACCCCACATTGACCGCGGCATACTTGCCGGATGCTATGCCGTCGATGATGCGTTCCAGCATCTTCACCCGTTTTGCCAGCCTGCTTGCCCGCCTCCTGGCGTCATCGCGCTGCATCCTGAGTATTTCAAGATCCTCCCCCGCGGATCTCTCCCTACTGCTCCTGAGCTCGTTCAGCTCACGATCCAGTTCAGCAACCCTTTCCTTCAAAAGGTCTATCAGCTCATCTTTCCTGCGGAGCTCGTCTTTGAGCTCCGCTATACGCTTCAAGAGGGGGGACAAATCCCCGCGTCTCGGTACTGTGTGCTGAACCTTAGGCGCGCGGTTCTCCAAACCGTGTTCGTACTCCCTCATTGCGCGATCTGCTGACTGGCCAAACACCACCGCCCGCTTTACGAACTCCTCTTTTTCCCTATCATTGCCCACACGTTTTTCTATTTGCCTGAATTTAGGAGCAAAAAACTGGTACGCAAGGAACGCAGCGGCAACCGCATCCCTCTGGTGGTCATCCTCCAGGCGCATTCCAAAACAAGAGATGCGGCGCGCCGTCTCTTCTTTGACTGAGACGGGTATGTCTTCCTTCGGCACCCACAGTCTCGCCCCGAACTGGGATGCGATTTTTTTAACACGGGACGGCGCAGTTGACTTATCGGTAGCAACTATAATCGGCACGCCATAGGACCGGATCGTCTGGAACACCCAGAAATCATCGGCGTTCTTTCGGGAAGAAATGTATAGGGGGCTCCCCCGCAAATCCAGGACCGCAAGACCAACGGTGGTCCCCGGATCAAGACCCACAATTACGTAACGGACCTTGCATCACCCCATCCACTGGATTATCTTGTACAGTATGTGCGGGAACTGGTACGGGTCGTAGTTAAGGAATACTACCTTGTACCCCAGGAACCCTTCCGCAGCTATGATGGCGTAGTACGTGTCCACGACCTTGTCCCCGCTCATTACCTGGAACTTTGCTACTGCCCTGCCCATGCCCGCCGGACGGACGTTCTGAAGCACGGTGACCCTGGATATGCGTCCGTCTTTTGAAGGATAGTACGGGTTACCGGGGTTCGGTGTGAGTTCGCTGCGCGGGTCCAAAAAGCGTATTCGGACGTTGTGGATTGTCGTTGTTTTGCAGGCGCCCCCGTCGGCAGATACGCAGCGTACTGGGATGTATTCACCAAGATCGTAACGTATTCCGCCACCCCACCCCGTGCAGATCGGCTGGGTCACCGTTGCACCGGAAAGCAGCTCGCTCGCAGGGTAGCAGGTACCGGAGTCCCGGACAATTATCAGTTTCCCTCCGCCCCTCAGGTAAATTGAAAGCTCATCGCGCTGGCTGAGGGTGAGGATCTTATCCCTGATCTGATAGAGAATTACAATATCATAATTGCCCAGCTGATCAGCAGAAACGGGGAACTCCGGGTCGAGTTCGGTAGTATACGGGATAGTGGTAATCTGGAGGTAGCCACCGCTCCCCGTTTGGAGCACGGATTGAAGTTCTTTTATTTCCCTCGCTTCCGGGTCGTCTGTTAGTATGAGGACATCATAGGCTTTGGTAAAACCCGGCAGGTGTGCGGGAATAATGCCCATGCGCACCGCCAAGAACCCGCCAAGGATCAAGAGGAGTATAAGCGGCAGCAAACCCTCAAGATACTTAGAATACTTCGGCTTTTGTTCTTGCTGCATTGCGGCTGCTGCAAGTGCCGCGAGGAGAGCAGCATCGTCGCCCTTACCACCCTGCTGAGAATCTCCGCCGTACATGACCAGCACCGAAATAAATTGGACTGGACTATTTAAATTTAACTACTCATCCAGTTGCACATATTTTTTATTATTAGGGCAACAGAAGCGTACTCTGGCACGTTTCCTTTCCGCACTTCTTCATCAATCACCCTCCACAGCTCCTCCGGCGGGAACGCCATATATATCATCCTGTAACCCGTGCGCACTATCGCCGGATATGGGGGCTTCGCACCGTTCACAGGCGCAACGCCCTCAATTGTCGCGACAGTGGTGTGTGGACCAAGCGATGAAAACCTCAGGTCTTCAACTACAGCAAAGTTGAGGGGGAACGGCGCCCGCGAGGGGAGACCGGAAGTGATGATGTCCCGCTTAAAAGAAATGGTGCCGGACACCGTGCACCCGTCCTCCGGGCAGTAATTACCCACATACTTCAGGCCCAAAAACTTCGTGCCGAAAAGTACGTACCTCCCGAACTCGTCCTTACGGTCCCACACGTTCAGAACTCTTTTTTCCACAGTATTTACGTCCCCGTTTACCTCCCCTTCCACAAATACAAGTTGTGCGGGGCTCTCCGCTTCTACCCCTACGTCCCCTATCACTAGCATCTTCCCGCCCTTCGCCACGAACTCCCACAACACGTCCATCTGTTCAGGGGAAAGCACCCTCGCCCGTTCCACGACCACAACGTCGTAGTTGTCAAGGTTCCCCGAAGAAACAGCATCAACGTGGTCGATATCCACGTAAAAGCGGCATTTGTCCTCAAGTATCCTGTAAAGCAGCTGCGGGTCACCCATCCCTGAATCACCGTATAAAATCAGGACTGAGGGGTACGTCCGCCCGTAGAACGCTGTAAGTATCTTCCGGTACCCCTCACACCAATAGGGCACCTGCGAACAGTGTATTAGACCAAATTTCGTGGCTAGCGTGAGGGCAACGAGCACCAGAACGGAGAGTGCCACCGCGTGAACCACCAGCTGGTACGTCTGGTTCTGCACCAACTGCCCCCGCATGTGATGAAAAAGAGTACAGGCATATAAAAGTACTCCGCCCTCATATACCCATGGCGAGGAAAACGAGGATAGAAACACCCCCCAACATGCTGGGCATACTCCGGTTCAACGTGGACACAACGAAGCTGCGGCTCCACCCGAAGACCGTCATCGGCATAACCCTCGGGGTCATTATACTCATAGTCCTGCTCCACATCGCAGTGCCGCTACAGTAGGTGTGAAAATGGAGCCGGTGGCAGTCATTCTGGCGGGAGGTAAGGGCACCCGCCTCTGGCCCCTCAGCCGTACGTACTATCCAAAACCTTTCCTGCGGCTCCACAGTCGGAAACGATCCCTTTTCCAGGACGCTGTTCTTCGTTCTTTAAAGTTCACAAAAGAAGACAGGATCTACGTGGTTGTCAACGAGCAACACAGCCATCTCGTCAAAAGACAGTTGGACGAACTGGGTGTCTGCGTCCCGGACTGCAACATCCTCCTGGAGCCGACACCCCGCGACACGCTCCCTGCAGTCCTTTACGCGCTCCTGCGGATTGATGGAAACCCGCCGGTAGTACTGCTACCCTCCGACCAGTACGTCGGGGAAGAAGACGTGCTCGCAGAGGCGATAACTACCGCCGTAGAGCATTCAGATGAACACATCGTTGCGATGGGCGTCAAGCCAACAGAAGCCTACACGGGGTACGGATACATACGCCCGGGGGAGAAAATAACTGAGCGCATGTACAGGGTCGCAGAGTTCAAGGAAAAACCGGATAAAAAAGCTGCGGAAGAATACCTTGCGAGGGGATATCTCTGGAACACATTTATCCACGTATTCCGGAAAAACCTTCTGCTGGATGAGATCAAGAAAAATGCCTGGGAAATTTACCTGACGTTCACGAAGCACGGGGGAGATGCACGTTCGGTGTACCCCGTGATACAACCAACACCCCTGTCCGAAGCCGTGCTGGAACGCACGGAAAAGAACGCCGTAATCCCGCTGTCGATAAATTGGAGCGACCTCGGTTCTTTTGAGCTGGTGCACAAGTTTGTCAGAAAAGACGAAAACGGCAACTCGGCAAACACAGAGCTCGTCAGCGTTGGGGCACAGGGGAACTACGTCTACTCCGTTAAGAGGAAAACGGTGGCGGTGGTGGGACTGAAGAACGTCTTCGTGGTGGACACGCCGGACGCCATCCTTATCGGGGACAGCAGGCGGTCTCAAGACGTAAAAACAGCTTTCAAAATTCTCGAGGAAAAGGGATCGCCAGTTGCGGACTACCACCTCAGCGTTCAGCGCCCCTGGGGGGACGCAGAAGTGGCGGACTCTGGCAACAGCCACATGATCGTAAAACTTCGGATCCTGCCTGGAAAGGGTACGTGGATCTCCCCAACCACAAAAACAACGGTGGTAGCGCTGAGCGGAAACGTCCAGGTCAACGGGCGGCGCATCTGCCCGGGACAGGCCTCCGAAATCGCAGGAAGGACAGAGATAAAAAACAACGGAAGTGCGGTCGCCGAAGTCCTACTGGTAAAAACAGGGCTAAAGAACGCAAACCCGTACAAAGAAATGTTAAAAGAATTCGAGGGCTGAACGCCCTCAATCAAAGTCCATGTCTTCCCCAGCGCCGCTGTCTTCGCCCTTGGACTTCTTGCTGGCAGCGATTATGTCGTCTATCTTCAGTATCAGGCGCGCTGCTTCACTGGCAGACATAACAGCCTGCTTCTTCACCTTCACCGGCTCGAGGACGTCCTTCTCGTACATGTTGGCTATGTCCGCAGCGAAGACGTCTACACCCCAGTACTTGCCGTCGCTTTCCTTGGCGTGCTTGCTGCGCAGACGGACGACTGTGTCTATTGGATCCATACCTGCTGTTTCTGCCAGCGTCCTCGGGATCACCTCAAGGGCGTCCGCGAACGCCTCGATGGCCAGCTGTTCCTTACCGCCCACGGTCTGTGCATACTCCCTCAACCTGATGGCCAGCTCTTCCTCTGGGGCACCGCCACCGGCAACCACCTTACCGCTCTCGATGGCCGACGCCACTGCTCCGATGGCGTCACGGAGTGCGCGCTCCGCCTCGTCAACAACGTGCTCTGCACCACCGCGCACGAGTATCGTCACGGCCTTGGGGTTCTTGCAGCCCTCCACGAAGATCATGCTGTCCCCAGATATCTTGCGCTCCTCAACGAGCTCCGCTTCACCGAGGTCCTCTGTGCTAAGGTCCTCCACGCGGGTGACGATCTTTGCACCGGTTGCCCTGGCGAGCTTCTCCATGTCGCTCTTCTTCACGCGGCGGACAGCCAGTATCCCCGCCTTCGCGAGGTAGTGCTGGGCGAGGTCGTCAATACCCTTCTGGACAAAGACCACGTTGGCGCCAGCCTCTTTTATCTTGTCCACCATTTTCTTGAGCATCATCTCTTCCTGCTCGATAAATGCCTGCAGCTGGTCAGGAGACGTTATCTGTATCTTCGCATCCGTTTCCGTCTCCTTTACCTCGAGAGCGCTGTTGATCAGGGCAATTTTGGCGTTTTCAACGCGCTTGGGCATCTGCGGGTGGACACGCTCCTTGTCAATCACGATACCGCGGATGAGCTCTGTGTCCTCCATGGAGCCGCCCTGCTTCTTCTCGATCTTTATCTGGTCAATGTCTATGACAGTCTTGCCGTCGTACTCTTCAGCCACCATTTTTATGGCATCAACAACGATCTTTGCGAGCTTTTCGCGGGACTCCGTAATCTTTGACGTCATGGACGTCTTGGCGATCTTCTTCAGGATTTCGTCGTCGTTGATGTCCACTTTGTCCCCTATTTCCTCAAGGAGCTCTACCGCCTTCTCCGTCGCAATGCGGTAGCCCTTTATGATGATGCTCGGGTGGATCTCCTGGTCAAGGAGGCGCTCAGCGTTGCCCAGCAGCTCACCGGCAAGCACAGTAGCCGTGGTGGTACCGTCACCGGTTTCCTCGTCCTGCGCCTTGGCAACCTCCACCATAATTTTCCCTGCGGGGTGTTCGATGCTCATCTCCTGCAGTATCGTGGCACCGTCGTTGGTGATGGTTATGTCCCCCAGCTCGTCAACAAGCATCTTGTCCATACCCTTTGGACCGAGGGTCGTCCTAACAACGTTTGCCACTGCGCGGGCAACCAAAATGTTCAAACGCTGCGCATCCCGGCCCACCACACGCTGGGCACCTTCACCTAAAAACACAACCGGTTGTTTCTGTATGTCTACCATCTCACCACCTCCTCAAACTTTTGATGGACATACGTTCATATTAATCCATACCCAGCAAAGTTTTTAAGCGCAGCCGGGAAGGGTTAAAAACCGGGACACCTTCCTGTAACTATGTTTACCTTCCACTGGTCCGGAAAGCAGCTTAAAACAAAGTGGGGAACGTACGAAGCAAGCGTCAGGCGGATCAGTGATTTGAAAGACGTCCTGCTAGACCCCCCGGAAGAAGAAGGAGATGCATATTACATGTTCAGGGACGTCTGCCGCCCAGAGGACAGGGAGAAGTTCGAAGCACACGCCGTCCGCTACGACATAACAGTTATCCCACCCGGGACCATCGGGAAAGAGTACATAAAGACGTTTGGACACTACCACCCCGAGGCGGGCTACGGGCTGTCCTACCCCGAAATCTACGAAGTACTTGATGGAGAGGCCCTTTTCCTTCTCCAGACCCGGGACGCATCTGATTTCATCGCCGTGAGGGCAGGGAAGGGGGACGTGGCCGTAATGCTCCCAAACTACGGGCACGTCACCGTGAACACGGGCACAAAGCCCCTTATAATGGCAAACCTCGTTTCCTCCAAGTTTTCTTCGGAGTACGGAGCGGTGAGGGAAAAGCACGGCTTCGCCTGGTACTACACTACGGAAGGCTGGGTGAAAAACCCTCACTACGACACCCATCCGGAAATACTGGAAACGGGCCCCTCGCCATTCCCGCCGGACATCTATTCCTTCTTTGTTGAACGCCCGCGGTTCTTCGAGTGGCTAAACAGGCCCTGGAAGGTGGCTGACTGGAGTCCTGAAAGAATGTTCCTGCGAACACAACACTGATAAAAGGCTGCTACTCCCATCATATTGATGGTTGCCGAACCAGGCGATGTTGTAGAAATTTTTAAAGATGGGGTGAAGTACAGGGGGACGGTCCTCCCACGAACGGGGGAAATCCCCGACGAC
>DQUH01000061.1 GCA_015662385.1 Methanobacteriota archaeon
ACCGGACGAGAGCAAAGCAATGCTCGTGGACCACCCCGAATTTGCCAAAACGCTCAGGAATATGATGGCCCTGCACCTCGACGGCTACGTATAAATCACGAAAGCAGCTTCACAAGCTTAACAGTAAAGCGCACCACAAGGACTACGAGCAGAACTGCCAGCACAGCCTCTAAAACCGCTTTTGGAACGACGTTTATGCGGACTTCTACTTGGTTTTGTCCTTGGACCCACGTGCACGTGGTGTCACCGCCAGTAGCATAGTGGTAGCAGAGGATGGCCGGTACGTTCGCTACAACGCGCCCCTTTCCAACTTCTTCCCCGTTGCATACAAGGGAAACTTCGGTGTTTGAATCTGAATAAACAGTGGCGCAGAGGAGGATCTGCTCGTAGGGGTTTGCAGTGTACTGCAGCTGGTGGGGGTACACCCACGCAAAGGAAAGGGGCAGAAACAGCAGGAAGGCTAGCAACGGGCGCATCTAATAAACCACCTAGAGAAATAATATAAACGTGAGAGTGCTGGACCTCTTTGCCGGGGCGGGGGGTTTCGGGCTGGGGTTCAGGCAGGCAGGGTTCGAAATAGTGGGGGCCGTAGAGGCCTGGAAGTACCCCGCCGAGACGTACAGGAAAAACTTTCCGGGAACCGAGCTCTGGGAAAGGGATATACAGAAAATTGATGCTGTGGAAGTTGAAAAAAAGGTGGGCAGGCCAGATATAATCATCGGGGGGCCGCCCTGCGAAGCGTACACCGTTGCAAATGCGAGGAGGGAGAAGGAACCCATAGACCGCCTGTACAAAGACCCCCGTGGGCGGCTCACCCTCCACTTCATCCGCTTCGTGGGCGACCTGCAGCCGGAAGCGTTCGTAATGGAAAACGTGCTTGGAATAATAGAGGGGGACCTGAAGGAAGCGCTGCGCTACGAGTTCGGGCGGGTGGGGTACGAGGTGAAGTTCAACGTGCTCGAGGCCAGCGTGTACGGCGTACCCTCCAAAAGGACAAGGGTGTTCATATCCCCCATCAGGATCCGGCCGAAAGGCGAAAAAAGGAAAACCGTGTGGGACGCGATAGGTGACCTCCCCGACCCGAGGGACGCCCACGACATCCCGAACCACGCGTACAAGCCCATGCCCAGAAGGGTGGAGAAGGTGGTCCACAGGCTCAGGTGGGGGCAGGCGCCCGTATATTTCAAAGGGGCGAAGCGGGTCCACCAGAACTACATCCGCCTCCACCCCTTCAGGACGGCCCCCACGGTCATGGGCGCGTCCCGTTTCGTCCACCCCTTTTCAGACCGCCTGCTCACGGTGAGGGAAAATGCGAGGCTGATGAGCTTCCCGGACAGCCACGTGTTCTACGGGCCGGTGGAGCAGCAGTACAACCAGGTGGGGGAGGCAGTACCCCCAAAGCTAGCGTTCAAGATAGCGGAAGTGGTAAAAGGAAAGGTGGGGGAATTATAATATGATCGAAGGGTGATATGGTCATGATCGTTGTGTACCACGACGTCCATTCAGTTGCGAAACTGCAAGAGGTTGCAAGGATAGTGTTCGCCCACGAAGGCGTGGACACCTTCGTGATCTCCCGGCCACAGGGCACCGCCGCGCAGACCGGCGTCCCGGAGGTACACCTGGCCGCCGCGAAAAAGGGTAAAAGGATACTCGTTGTCCCGGACCTTAAAGACGCCGTGGAAGTCCTGAGACCGAGAAAGGTGTTCGTGATAACAAGGAAGGCGGAAAAGGAATTCGACCCGAAAGAGGTGCGCCCGGAGGACATGGTGGTGGTGGCGGGAACCGAGCCGGACGCCACGAAGTTCGACATCGACGGCTGGGAACCGAGGAAGGTCACGCCGGAAGGTATGGGGGACGTGGGGTACGTGGCAACGGTGCTGTGCATGCTGAGGTTCGCAGGAACGGGATGATGAGGCCGACATCGGCTGACAGATGATGAAATACCTGGCTCGCTGACCGTTAATCTATTATTACAAGCGGTATCTCCCTTCCGGAAGAATCATAAGCGCGGGCAGAACACCTGTCAAAAGGGGGAAAGACTATCAGGTGGCCCCAGCCGGTACGGGGGAAGGCTGCAACGTCAGGCAGGGACGGCGGGGAAGGGAAAGGGTGGGAATGCGCCGAACCCACAACCCTCCCGTTAACAGGGATGCTGTAGGGGTCGAAGACCACGGAGTGCTCGCTGTTCTGAAAAGGGATGTACACGATCTCGTCAACGCGGATCGAGTCCCCTTCCAGACTGCCCCCGAGCAAGCAAAAGAACTCGCGGGGATAGTGGCGGGCGGCAGCCTGCAGGATCCCGTCCAGCACGCCGGAACGGATTACGAGCTTCACCGAGATGAATAAAACAAGGCTTATTTAAAATAGCTCGCAACAGAATTAAACCATGCGTGCCACCGTTGCCACCACAACACGGATTCTGCAGGATCGCATTGAAATCACCGCGGAGGGGTGTGTAAGCACCAGGCCGCGGTTCACGTACAGGCAAAGGATCGCGGTGGACGGCAGGGCCTGTCCGGAGTTTTCGTTCCACCACCCAGTCCCGGAATACTACACCTGGGACCACAGCAGAAACGAGGAAAAATACCAGGAAATAACGGTGGAAACAGTCCTATCAAGGCCGTTCAAAGATTTTCCCGAAAAAATAGAAATCTACGTAAAACAGTGGACAAAAAAGGGGCACATCTGGAGAGAAATGGAAGTGAACGGGGAGTCCGCCACCCAGGAGATCTGGTATGAAGAGCGCTGGGATCACGGGACGCTTTACAAGGATCTGTGGATCCAGTGGAACAGGGGGGAAGCGAAAGAAGAGGTGCACGTGCAGGAGGCGGACGGGCTAAGGGAAAGGCATTTCTTCAAGGTAGCAAAAAGAGTAATGGGGCCGCCGGGGTTTTTCTGGTTCAAGGCCGCAACGGGCTCCCTTTCCGACCACAAAACGGCTGTGGCTTGGCGATTTGCCCTGGCCCCGGAGCACTTCAAGCTGCGGGAAAACATAGACCTGGTGGGGCAGGACTTCGGTTACGAGAAGTGGCCGTCAAACCTGTGGCTGAAGATGGCCTACGACCGGAAGGCAGGGGTTTTCTGGCAGAGCAAAGAGGTAGTTGAAAACAAAGAATCGTTGACGGAAATCAGGGCAGAACAAAAGGTGGAAGAGAAAAAACTGAAGATCTAAAAACCGCAACGCCCGGCAGGGGGGACGAAAACGACCTGCGGCCCTGTCTCTTCCGGCGCGGGGCGGGCCCTTACCATCAAAGATTGCAGTTAGCGTTGGAATCCTAAGTTTGGCACTAATCTGCGCATAGAGGGTTCTAATCGAGTGAAACATCTGATGTGGGAACGAAACCGGAGTAATCTCCCCGAGAAATCTCCTCCCGTATCTCTTGAAGCTCCTTAAGGTCCTCTTCCGTAAGGAGATCTTTGCCCCCATCATAGGTAGATAGTGCGAGGTACTGTAAAGAGGTATGCCTTAAATAGGTTGGAAACGCAGATCTGCCAGCGCCAGCACCTCTGCCGTTACAGAAGGCTGGGAAACAGTCTGATCGTCTTTCGTAAGGGCAGTCCGAGTACGCGGACATATTCCGGCACAAACTCTGGATGGCCAAGGCGTTGAAGGTAACCTGCAAGTTCATCCCTCGACCTCGTCGAGCTCATCCCTTACAAGTTTCACGAGGTCCTCAGGCCTTGCCACAGCCCTCAGCTCCTCCTCGGTGATCGCTGGCACGTCTTCTGGGGCTTTTGACCCGGAGCTAACGATCACTGCGTAGTAGTCGTGGACCACGCCCCTACCCCGCCGCAGGATCTCCACTTTCCTCTTGACCACTCCGCGGGTACGGGAAAGGGCGAGCGTTTTGTGAACAGCCACGAACAGGTCCCAAGGGGCTCTTCTGAACTCAAATACGTTACTGCACCTAAGTTCGCCCTTGAAACCCAGGTCTACCGGCGCAAAAACGCGCCTGCCGAGCAGTCTCGCAATTTTCTCTGCGGTAGCCTCCGACGCGGGAAAGCCCCGCTCGTACCGGTATATGGTGTCTTTTGTGGTGCCCACCTCCCGGGCAAGGTCGTTCTGCGAAAGCCCCAGGGACTCCCTCGCAGACCGGAGGGCCTCAGGGTTGAAGTACACTACCCTTTTACCCTTAAACTCTTCAAAAACGGGGAGGTCCCCGTCCAGCACCTGCTCAAGGGTCCCCGGTGTGACCACAGATACTCCGTAACGGCGGTACACCACTCCGTCCCGCAGGGCGTCCCTTTTCGTGCGCTCCCCCACAATCACCGGCGTTGCACCCACGGCGGCGGCCACGCGGACGAACTCCGCAACGCTCTCCTCCCGCAACGCGTCAACGTTGGAAAGGATGCGGACCGCAAAAACGTCTGGACCGGACTTTGCAATGAGGTCCACGCAGCCCCTCGTGTCGGAATAGTCCACAATATGGTAGCCCCTGGAAAGAAAGGCAGAAACTACTCTACCGGCTAGGGGAGAACGGTGCCCGCTGCGAACGCCAGCAAAGCCACCAGCATCCCCGCCTTGCATAGCCTCTGCGCCTCCCGGGACCGTCCGCGCAAGATGTATAGGACTGAAACTACGAACAGAAGGTGGGCGACTACCAGTACGTAGTAATACCATATGGAAAATATGTTAAAACCAAACGGCCCGGGGAAGAGGGAAAAAAAGACGGCCAAGAGGATGAAGTACGCTGCAAGGTACCCAGCCATCTGCTCGCCAACAAGCATGGGGAGGGTGACCTTATGGCCGTAGTCCGCCGGCAGGTCTTCCACGTCTTTCACTATCTCCCTGGCCCAAGAAACGAGGAAAGTAAGGAGGAACAAGAAGAGGACGCGGCTGACGTCCCCGCAGATACCCGCAAAAATGAAAACGAACGCTGTAAGGAAGGCCACCACCAGATTGCCAACATATTTTACCCTGCGGAGGTGCGCGGAATAAACCCACGACAGGAAAGCGGCAAGGGCTGCCAGCACCCCCAGAAAGAAGGATGCCAGCACCGCCACAGCCACACCAAGGGCGTAAAAAGCAATTGCTGCGCGCAGTATCTTCCCCCGTTCCAGCAGCTGCCGTTTTCCTTTCTTCCGGTCTACCTCGTAGTCGTAGTAGTCGTTGATCGCCTGGGCCCCCGCTGAAACCAGTGCAGCCCCGAGGGCGGCGGGCAAAGTGCAGGAGAAGGGCGCTCCTGCAACGATGCCGGTTATTATGGCAGCTAGAAAAACCATCAGGGCGTTGGTGGGGCGGGCGAGAAGAAGATACGCCTTTACTTCCTGGGCTCCTTTGCTTTCGGGCGCAGCCTTTTGCTCCCGCATCGCCTACACTTCTCTGGCTTGCCCTTTACACTCCGGTTCCTGGCGTTGCAGTTCATGCATATCCACACGCCGCCAAAGAGCCTGGCCTCTGCCTCGGGAAAACCCATGAAAGAACAAAGGGCGGAAGGGTTTTAAAACTCGTAGCTTTAAAACAAGGTCTGTTCAGAATTATCAGGTGATGAGCCCGCGCAGGGCTGACCGTCCGGGACGGAGATGATGAGGATCTTGAGTGCTGAATTATTTATAGGTTCCCGAAAATAATCTTAGCATGGACATAAGGAAAATAACTGACGTCGCCGCCAAGCTGGGTATCGCCTTTCCCACCGCCGAGGTGTACGGGGGCTACGCCGGCTTCTACGACTGGGGACCGGTGGGGACAGAACTTAAAAACAACGTCAAGAGGTCGTGGTGGAAGGAGTTCGTACACGCAAGCCACGAAGTAGTGGGCCTCGACGGGTCAATAATAACAAACCCCGAGGTATGGAAAGCGTCCGGGCACGTGGAACACTTCCACGACCCGATAACGGTTTGTAAAAAATGCGGGAAAAGGTACAGGGCAGACCACCTTATCGAAGAAGCGACGGGGAAAAGCGCCGAGGGAAAACCGCCAGAGGAGATGTCTGAAGCCATACGGAAACTGGGGGTAAAGTGTCCGGAATGCGGGGGGGAACTGGGCGACGTGGTGCTCTTCAACCTGATGTTCTCAACGCAGGTGGGGCCCTACGAGGGGAGCTTATCGTATTTGCGCCCCGAGACGGCACAGCTCATATTTGTAAACTTCCCCCGGCTCTACCAGATCGCGAGGAAAAGGATGCCCCTGGGGATCGCACAGGTGGGCAAGGCGTTCAGAAATGAGATAAGCCCGAGGAACTTCCTGTTCAGGCTGAGGGAGTTCGAGCAAATGGAGATAGAGTTTTTCTTCGATCCCGAAGACGACAAGTGCCCGTACTACGAAAAGGTGAAGGATTACGAAGCGCTCGTGCTTACCGCCGAGATGCAGGAAAGGGGCGAGAGAGAAAAAGCGATGAAGGTTTCAGAAGCCGTGCCGGACATCCCGGGTAGAGAGTGGGTGGTTTACTGGATAGTACGTTCTCTGGAATGGTTCGAGAAGATCGGGGTGAGAAAAGACCTGCTCCGGGTAAGGGAACAGCTGCCGGAGGAAAGGGCCCACTACTCGGAGGGTACGTGGGACGTGGAGTTCTATTTTGGCAGCATGGGGTGGAAGGAGATAGAAGGGATCGCCCACAGGGGTACGTACGACCTCCGGAGGCACAGCGAACACGCGGGAAAACCCTTCGAGGCGGTGCGTTCCGACGGGACGAAGTTCACGCCCATGGTAGTGGAGCCGTCCTGGGGGGTGGACCGGGTGGTCCTGGCCCTGCTGTTCAGCGCTTACGACGAGGACGGCAAGAGGAAGCTCTTCCGATTCAGGCCGGCAGTGGCTCCGTACACAGTAGCCGTTTTTCCCCTTGTCTCAAAGGACGGGCTGCCGGAAAAGGCATGGGAGCTGTACATGTCCCTCCTGGACAGCGGGATAAACGCGGTTTACGACGAAAAAGGGAGCATAGGCAGGAGGTACAGGAGGCAGGACGAGGTGGGCACGCCGTGGTGCATCACAGTGGACCACCAGTCCCTGGAGGACAACACGGTCACAATAAGGGACAGGGACAGCATGGAGCAGGTAAGGGTACCGGCAACGGAGGTGGTGGAGTGGATCCGCAAGCGGATGAAGGACTAAGGGCAGTGGCAGAGAAGATAAAAGAATGCAGGAGATGTCCCCTTTGCGAAGCGAGAAACAACCCCGTCCCGGGAGAAGGAGGGTTTAGAAAAGGCATCATGTTCATAGGGGAAGCGCCGGGGAAGAACGAGGATGAAAAGGGTAGGCCGTTTGTGGGGAAGGCGGGGGAATTACTGAACGAATTGTTGGACAGCATAGGGCTCACCCGCGACGACGTCTTTATAACGAACGTTGTTAAGTGCAGGCCCCCCAACAACAGGGACCCGGCGCCGGAGGAGGTGAACGCCTGTTCCCCCTTCCTTGAAAAACAGATACTGATTTTAAAACCTAAAATTATCGTTGCACTGGGCAGACACGCGTGGAAATGGGTCTGCGAGCACATGGGGATACCCTACGAAAGCCTGTCAAAAGCCCGCGGAAAAATCTACCGCTCAAATACCTTGCTCTACGGTACAATTGACGTTATGCCGACGTACCACCCAGCTGCAGCAATTTACAGGAAAGAAATACTCCCTTTGCTGAAAGAGGATTTCAGGAAGCTGGGGAAGCTGTTTAGAGGAACAGATTGTTAATGTCTGTTTTAACCACGCTTTCTGTGAAAAATAACATTTTATTTTTGACAGGAGGAGATTTTACAAGTTTCGGATCCTTTGCCATCAAAGACACCAACTTTAGCGATAGAATACTTATAAGTGTGTTTAGTAGTTCGTTTCGGTTTTTTTACGTTTGCCAACATTAGCAAAATATATGGTATTGAAAGTAGGTATAGATTATAGTGGCGACGGCTATTTGGACAGAATAAAGCTCAGGGAGACAAACTCAGGGTACATACTTAAACCCCAAAATGATGCTGATATACCTGTCTTCGTTGCAGCTGCGGTGTTAGCCACTACAGAAACTTTTAGAGAAATACAAGAAGTATATACTCACCTTTTAATAGATGAAATATTTGCGGCACATCATCTGAAACAAATTGCTTTTGATTTGCCATTAAGTAAGAGAAAAATTACAGCCGCGAAAGTACTTTCGGCGACGCGCCACGAATTACATGCTATGGAAATGCTCAAGAAAAAAGGCGAAAAAGACTGGGCACGCACCACACCAGAACAGCGCATAAAAATTTTGCAAGAACTTATAAACCACTTGAAAAAGTCTGACATCAAATACATATACTCCTACATTAATCTAAAGAGCGAAAGCATACAAAAAGACATAAAAAGGTTTAAAGAACTAGTCCAATATAAGACACACGTATTATATACAATAAGAGCCCAGGTCAAAATATCTCTCCTTGAGCGAGTTCTAAGGGAGATATTCAAGTCTAGTTATAGCGATATCATAATACTTAGTGACAGAACAGAAGAAGATCTAGACATAATCAGAGAACAAAGAAGAAATAGCAGATACTTTTCGCACATCTATATGGACGTTTATTTCTCTGGAAAGAACATGCACGTGGGGACTGCTTGCTCAAGTACAGATTTCAGTTTACAAATAGCTGACTTCTTTGCGTATTCCACCAGAAGAAAAATTGCGAAAGAGTTAGGGTATACCAAGAACATATATGGTTGGAAGTTTAAAAGACTTGAAAGAGACGTGGACGAACTGCTATCCAGTAAGGTAGTAACGGGACCAAAAAATTTACCTGACGGCTACGGCAAAATCGAAGTGAAAAAAATTTGGAGGTCGCTATAATACCTCGCTGTCTACGGGGGCCCGGTTCTGGCAAGGTGCCGCCCCCAGACCCCCTGGGGGGCACTGTGTTACCCCCATCGCTTACTATACACCTGCACCTTCCAAGTATATAATCATAATAGGCATATTGATATATAATTACTTATTTATGTTATTTACTACATCAAGCATTAACAGGTTTGTCAGCACCTCGCCTAGCTGATCCCAATATACACTCTAAAAATTCCCAGGCGTATATTCAGACCGTCTCCGTTTAGCGCGTCTGCATCATTGTGGTCATCGAGTTTTCCAGAATTGAGTTGTGCACAGTGAAACTACAAAAACATAGAACTCAAGTGGACCCGCCGGGATTTGAACCCGGGGCCTCCCGCATGCTAAGCTCCGTTTTCTGATGAATTAGAACAAGCTCAGGATCCTGTACCTTACGTCAAGCTCAGAGATGCAGGGA
>DQUH01000055.1 GCA_015662385.1 Methanobacteriota archaeon
CCCGCGGTGCAACGTCTATTCCTATTATCGCCGAATCGTCCCCCAGAACGTCTGAAAGGTGGGATGCCGTGGTACCCTCGGCTATACCGAGGTAGAGGACGTTGGCACCCGGCAAAAACGCCCAGGTTTTCAGCCCGTTTTTTATAGCCGCTGCAAGCTTCGAACGGTACGGGTTCCAGACACGGTATTCCACGCCGTCTATGCTCAACAGTTGCTCCCCGTAAACTCTCTTGCCGGGCACGCGGTTTTTCGTAAGGATCTTTCCTTCGTACTCCCAGACCCCTGGAAAAATCTCCTTCAGCTTAGCCATAAAAAAATAAATGGGGGGTGGTTCTTTACAGCTTTACCTCTTCTTACCCTTTTTCTTGCCCTTTGCCCTCTTGCATTTCCTGTAGCTCTTACTCCTTTTCGGCGGATTAGGATACTTCTCCTTTATCTCGCGAACGCGTTCCTCTATCTCTGCCAGAAGCTTATCGGATATGTTCTTTCCTCCGAAATAGTCTTCCCTGGCAGCTATCGCCAGCTTCGCCGCTATCGTACGTGCAATCTTGCCGCGCTGCCATTTCTTTGCATTCCTTACAAGGGGGTGCTGGAAGAGGAGGCCGTGCTTGGGGGGAGGCGTACCCTTAACAAGGTGCTTGAAGAGTGCCTTTTCGGCTCCCAGCACCTGGATTGTTGAAGCTGGAAGCATTGCAAGCTTTTTAAGCCCGCCGGCCTTGGAAAGCAGGCGCGCACCGAGGAGGGGGCCGGCAACGGCAGCGGTATTCGGAGCGATCTCCTTCATCTGTTCCCTGATGTAATCGGCAAGGCGCTCACGCATCTCCCTGAGCTCCCTTACCCTCGCCGCAAAATCCTGGATCATCTTAAGGTCTTCGCCCTCGAGAACGGTGCCCATCGAATCCTTAGCAGCTTCCGCAACGCGATGGGCCAGCTTCTCCCCGAGAACCTGCTCCAGGACGTCTGCATCCATCTTCGACCTTGCACCAACATCCGCGACAAGGGCTACAAACTTTTCGTGGTCTTTGACCAGCTGGTTAACTTCCGGGAAGTGCAGCCCGTACCACTCGCGCAGGCGCTCCACCAGGAGGTTGTACGCGGCGTCAAGGTCGTCAAGCGCCTCAATAGCCTGGATTATGTACCTGTCCCTTTCCGTGTACACCTCCTCAACCTTCTTTTTCGTTTTTTCAACGATCTTTTTCCTCAGCTCGGCAAGCCTCGTCATTGGTTTTCACCGGAACAAATACTGACGGGAAGGAATTTTATTCTTGGATGATGGAATAAAAACTTGGCCCGCCAGAACTTTAGCATATGGTTGACAAAAAATCGTTGAAGAAAAAGTTTCAGGAAGAGTGGGAAAAGCACTACAAGCTCCCGTTTTTCGAGGAGCGCGGGTTCCTGCGAAAAAAATGTAAAGAATGCGGGCAGTACTTCTGGACGCTGGACCCGGACAGGGAACTCTGCGGAGAACCGGAACACGGCGGCTATAAATTCATAGGGAACCCCGTGGGGGAGAAAAGGGGCTACACGGAGACCTGGGAGGCAATGGCTGAATTTTACGCGAAAAACGGCCACGAAATAGTGGACAGGTACCCGGTGGTTGCGAGGTGGAGGGACGACATATACTTCACCATCGCGTCCATAGCCGTTTTCCAGCCCTACGCCGTGGCTGGAGAGGTTGACCCGCCGGCGAACCCCCTGCTCATCCCCCAGCCCTGCCTCCGGTTTAAAGACATAGAGAACGTTGGAATCTCGGGCCGGCACATGACCAGCTTCGTGATGGTCGGGCAGCACGCCTTCAACAAGGGCAGCTCGCACGTCCTGTGGAAAAACGAGGCTGTGGAGCTGATGTACCGCTTCATGACGGACGTGGTGGGCATCCCCGAAGAAGAGATAGTTTTCCACGAAGACGTGTGGGCAGGGGGCGGCAACTTCGGACCGTCCGTGGAGTACTTCGTCAGGGGGCTGGAGCTCGGGAACGTAGTGTTCATGCAGTTCAGGGAAACGGGCACCGGCTACGAACAGCTATCTACCAGGGTTATAGACCACGGAATAGGGCTCTCGCGCTTTGCCTGGTTAACAAACGGCACCAGGACGGCGTACGACGTGGTCTTCCCTTCGGTCACTAAATATCTGCAAGAGTTCTACGTGCCGGACGTACCGGGGGACGTGCTCAGACGTTTCGCAGAGATGAGCGGCGCCCTGAACTTTGACGAAGCGGAGAACATCGAAGAGGTGATGCGCAGGATCGAGGAGGAGCTGAACTACCCCGGGTTTTTCGAGCAGTACCGACCGTACGCCGAGCTCTACGCGGTTGCAGACCACACGAGGACGCTGCTCTTCGCAATAAACGACGGTGCGCTCCCGTCAAACGTGGGTGGGGGCTACAACCTCCGCGTTCTGGCGCGGAGGGTATTCTCGGACATAGAGAGGTACGGCTGGGAGGTGGACCTGGCGAAGGTTATGGAGCTCCACGCCAGGGACCTGGAACCGATGTTCCCTGAACTGGGGGAAAGCGTGGCGCTCGCCGTAGACGTGCTGGAGGAGGAGAGGAAGAAGTACGCCGAGAGCAAGCGCAAAGCGAGGAGCAGGGTTATCGCCACCGTGAAGAAAAAGGGCGGGCTGGACGTGGACGACTTCATAACGTTCTACCAGTCGTACGGCATTACCCCCGAGGACGTCAGGGAGATCACGGGCACCGAACCACCCCCCGGGGTGTACGCCGCAATTGAGAGCGCAGGGGAGCAGAAGAGAAAAGAAAGAAAAAAGAGAGTAATAAAGGCTGACGTATCGGAGTACCCGAAGACGCTGGCGCTGTACTACGACGACCCGTACCTCTTTGAGTTCGAAGCAGAGGTGCTCGGCGTTGAGGGGAACTGGGTGATCCTGGACAAGACGGCGTTCTACCCGGAAGGCGGCGGTCAGGACCCGGACACGGGGGAGATCAACGGAATACCTGTACTAGACGTTCAGAAGGCTGAAAACGGCGTGATCCTGCACCTCGTGGAAAAAGCGGAAGCGTTCAGGCCCGGTACAAAGGTGATCGGAAGGATCAACAGGGAAAGGCGGTTGAGGCACATGAGGCACCACACGACGGCGCACCTCATCCTCGCAGCTGCGAAGAGAGTCCTGGGGAAGCACGTGTGGCAGGCGGGGGCGCACAAAAGCGAAAGGTCCGCACACATCGACCTTACCCACTACAGGAGGATCAGCGACGACGAGCTGAAGCGCATCGAGAAAATAGTCAACGGGTTCGTAATGGAAAACGTAGAGGTGAAAACGTACTGGATGGACAGGACCGAAGCAGAGAAGAGGTTCGGCGTGACACTCTACCAGGGCGGTGCTGTGCCGGGGAAGACGCTTAGGATCGTGGAAGTGGTGGGAATAGACGTGGAGGCGTGTGGGGGGACCCACGTAAAGACCACGGGGGAGATAGGGTTTGTGAAGCTGGTGAAAAGGGAGAGCGTGGCAGACGGAATAGAGAGGATAACCTACAAGAGCGGGGACGTCGCCGTGGAGTTCGTCCAGGAAAGGGAGGCGAAGCTGAAGAGTGCTGCGGACGTCCTCCGCGTCCCCGTGGAAGACGTCCCCGCAGCTGCAGAGAAGATGTTCAACCGGTGGAAAAGCGCCGAAAAACGCGCCGAAAAACTGGCCAGCGAACTTGCAAAGTATATTATAAAGTACGGTGAGGACAGGGTGTTCCTGCTACCGTACCTTGACCAGAGGATCGCAGAAAAGATCGCAGACGGAAAGGGCAAACCGCTGGTACTCGTCGGGGAGAGCGGCAAGCCCAACGTGTTCATATACAGCGAAAACGCCACCGAGCTTTTGAAAAAGCTGGGTGTAAAAGGCGGGGGAAAGGGGGACAGGGCAATGGGCGTGACAGACGACCCGCGAGAAGTGTATAGGAAGGCGCTGGAGCTAAAGGGGTGACCGGTATCCTTACCTTCTTTTTGGTGGAGTCGGCCCTCGAACTCGTACCGGAAAGGATAAGGGCCCACGGCTCGGTAAAAGCGTGGTGCAGGCGCTTCGGCAGGAGGCCCGGGGAGGCAGTGCTGGACGTGAACTACATGAGGGACGCAATGAAAGGGATCCCCGACGCCGGGAGGAGGGGGAGGCCTGACATCGTCCACTACTTCCTGCTCAACGTAATGGAGGGCCCCGCGGGCAGGAAAGGGCTGGTGGACGTTTACATACACACGTACGGCGGGTCCACCTTCTACGTGGAACCGGGGACGAGGATCCCGCGGTCCTACGCCAGGTTCATCGGTATAATGGCCCAGGTACTGCGGGGGATGGACACGCCGAGGATACACCCCGTCAGCAGAACTCCCCAAGAGATAATCAGGGCAAAAAAGAAGGAGGGCTACAGGGTAGTGGGTATGGACGTGAAAGGGGAGCGGGTCCTCCCCGAGAACGTGCTCGGGAGGGACAGCGTGGTCGTAATAGGGGGGTTCCAGAAGGGTGAAATAAGGGGGGACTACTGTGTGGAGAAATGGGTCAGCCTCGGGGGAGAAACGTACCCCACATGGGTTATCGGTGCTGAGGTCGTTGCTGGCTGGGAGCGCAAGTTCCTATTCCCCGGCTGACGAACTGCCCCCCACGGCTGGCACATACGTCCTCGTCTTCAGGCTCACCACGGAGACAAGGGTGAAGACCAGATACGGCTACGCGTTGCTACGGCCGGGGCTGTACGCATACACGGGGAGCGCTTTCGGGCCCGGGGGCGTCCGGGCAAGGGTGGGGCGCCACCTGAAAAGGGAAAAAAAGGTGCGCTGGCACATCGACTGGATCACGACGAAGGACTCCTTCGAACCCGTGGAGGTATGGGTCTTCGAGGGTCTGCGCGTAGAGAGCTACGTCTCAGAGCTCCTGGCAAAGCGGTTCAGGGCGGTGAAAGGATTCGGAGCCTCGGACTGCAAAGAAGACAGCCACCTTTTCATAATCTCCTGAAGCCTGCCCGAGTAGAACTGCCAGGGGTTTTTCGGTCCGTCCCACACGCCCTCCGGCGGTATGCAGCCGTTCCCCGCCAGGAAAAAACGGCCGTGGTGTTCCAGCGGTATCCCCTTTTCGCGGTAAGCGTTGACGTCCTCCATGTAAGGCGGGTGGCCCACACCCAGCAACACGGCCGCGCGGTACCCCCTCTCAAGGGCACCAAAATACCCGCCCTGCAAAGACTCCACCGCCGAGGGGGGCAGGGCGTACGCGCCGGCGCAGACAAGGGGGACCCAGACGTTGCTCACGTACACGCAGTTTCCCCCCATGGCACGTACCATTGAAGTGTAAATCCCCGCGTTGTCCCAAGAATGGGCGGGATACACGACAAAGAATGCGAGGAGGACGTTGGCCAGCGCGAGCACCACCGCAAACCTCTCGTTCTTTATCCAGCGGGCTGCAGCAACCGATAAAGGGATCAGCAAAGGCAGGTAAAAACGGTACCACTGGGTGGCC
>DQUH01000018.1 GCA_015662385.1 Methanobacteriota archaeon
AGGAGAATGGCCAGCGAGAGAATAAGAAAAACATACTGTTCGTTAACTATGGAGTAAGCTATTGCGACCACGGAAACCACGGCTAAGAGGAGGATTATGCTGAAAACAATGGTCTTCATGGTGAGCTGATCCATACTTAAAAACTGAACAAGGGAGTATTTTAATTATCATGGCAGAGCGGATACTGGTCCTCGTAGTAGACCGCGACGACGACGTGGGGGTAAAAACAGGGATAAAGGGGCCAATAATAGGGGAAACCGCAAACATAGAGGCAGCCACGAAGCTGGCCATCGCAGATCCAGAAGACTCAGATGCCAACACAATATTTGCGGCTGTAAAAACATATAGAGAACTAAAAAACAAGGGGAAGGACGTGGAGATAGCCACGGTGACCGGGCACAGGGCACTGGGGTTCCTGGCGGACAACATCGTGAACAACCAGCTGAAACACGTGTTCGACAGATACCGTGCCGACGCCGTGGTGCTCGTAACGGACGGGGCAGAGGACGACCAAGTTATCCCCATAATCCTTTCACACGCCCCCATAGTCTCGAAAAGAAACGTGGTGGTAAGGCAGGCGGTGCAGCTTGAAAAAACGTACTATGCAATCAAGAACGCCATCAGGGACAAGGACATAGCGCCAATCCTTTTCGGGGTGCCCGGGATCGCATTCTTGCTTTGGGCTATTTTCGGAAACCTGGGGATGAAGCTAATATTTGGAATAATCGGCGCATATTTCGTGGCCATCGCCACTGGGCTCGACACAGTAATAATGGAGTGGGTCAGGGCAGTAATCAAGGGGATCTCGCTCCGTGGCCCAGGTGCGCCTTTCTACTTCATTTCCCTTGCCCTGCTGGCAATGGCAGTATATTCAGCGTACCGCAACATTATCGCCCTGACCGGGGAGCTGGCAGTGTACGAGGCGATCAGGTCAGCAGTGGGGTTCGCGTCGCTGTCGGCAATTATGTACTTAGCAGGGAGGATCATAGACGCCCACAGGAACAAAAAAGCGTTTCTCATAGGGAAGCATTTACGGTACGGCGCCGTTGTGGTTGTCCTATGGGTTATAGTGGATGCAGTAATAAGGATACTCACTGACGCCGCCAACATAACGGATCTTTACGTGGCAGCAATTGCCAGCGTGCTGTTCTACGTGGTAGCCGGCCAGATTGCCGAAATATTCGAGGAAAGCATAAAGAGATCTACGCGCATCGAAGGCGTGAGCGTTTACGACCGGCACGGTGTAAGGATAGGGCAGGTGAAGGAAGTAAAGCCGGAAGAGGGCGTGATCATCGTCCAGTCGGGGAACAGGGAAATTAGGGTACCCGTGGACAAAGTAGGGGTGGACGTCAAGGGGGTCATACTGGGGATGTAAATGCTGGCAATAAGGGGGAGCTACAGGGCAATACTTGCGACGTATGTATTGACCATGGCAGCTGCCCTGCTATTAGCATACCCCCCGCCGCAAGAGGTGCCGCCAGAGGGGAAAGACGTTGGGACAGCGGGCGTGGTCTTCGGGTACGTCTTACTGGCCACAGCCGTTTTCCTCCTCTTGATAAAATTCTTCCCAAAGGCGTTCAAGTACTTGGTGCTTGCTCTCGAGCTGTTTTTCCTTTTCACAACCACTGCTGTTATTGTTATTAGCTACGACCTCCCCATAATATTGCCGTTTTTTGCAGTTGCAGCGCGGTTGCTGTGGCGGGACAACCTAGCGGTCCAGAACGTATCGGCAGCGGTTATAACGTCCGTGGCTACGGCGGTGGTGGGGAACTCCCTAGACCCAGCGGTAGCAGTTTTTCTGCTCGCCATCCTGTCGGTGTATGACTGCGTATCCGTATTCGTGACAAAACATATGGTACTGCTGGCAAAAGCCCTCAGCACCGGCGGTCCGCTTCAAAAAAAGGGTACAAAAATACATCTGCTGGGGGCGGGGGATATAGCTGTTCCGGGGGTACTTGCAGTATCGCTACTAAAAGTATCCCCTGCAGCAGCGGTGGCCGCAGCAGTGGGGGCGTGCCTCGGGCTTGCTTACACTGTGGAACTGGCTAAAAAATGGGGGAGGGTTCTGCCCGCGCTCCCCACGATCGCCCTGTGCGAGCTCACGTTTACTGCTGTGGGCCTGGCACTATTGTGGTCCCCTTGAAGCTCTTGCCTTCCAAAAGGCGCCGGAGGTTACGGAGGTCCTTCCCAACAACGTACGTCTTCACACCCGAACGCTCCAGTATCTTGGCCGCCGCGATGTCCACCGGAGTGTGCGCCCCCGGATCCCTGCTGTCCACTTTTTCCACAAGGGACACGAATTCCTGGTGCGTCATCCGTTCTATGAGCTTTGCGTGGGGGTCCGAAAAGGGGTTTCTGTCGTACACGCCGTCGACGTTCGTAATGTTTATGAAAACAGCCCCCATTGCTTCGGCAAGCAAAGCTGCAGCATAGTCGGAAGTGACACCGGGTGTTGACCCGTGGACCACCGGGATCCACCTGCCAACATATGCCGAAGCGCGCCAAACGTCGTCCAACGGTTCGGGATAGGCAGACCTCAGCGCCGAGATAAGCAACCAAGCGTTCATCTTGGTGGCGAGGATGCCTGCCTGGTCCTGCAGAGTCTTGGATCCCCCGAGAAGGCGCACAGCCCACGCATAATCCCTTGCAGTCCTGCCACCGCCGGCCACCAGCGCAAACTCAGTACCCCCCTCAAAAAAACCGTCAAGCAGTCCCGCCAGCCCACGGATCCAACGGACGTCTATCCTGTCAGGAACGATCACCGAGCCGCCAACGGACAACACGTAGCGCTCTGGCATGCATAAAAAACATTTCCCACCTATAAAAAGGAGGGGGACAGCATGGACGAAGCACACCTCAAACGCATTATTCGGGAGCTGGAAAATGTCAGGGGAACCGGCACACAGCTCATCTCCCTGTACATCCCGCCCAAATATCCCAGAGGGGACATAATGAGCATGCTCACGGACGAGCACAGCAAGGCGGGGAACATCAAAGACAAAGCCACGAGGAAAAACGTGCAGGCAGCCCTTGCCAAAATAATGGGCTACCTTAAAGCCATAGACTACAAGCTCCCGGAGAACGGCCTGGTGATCTTCTGTGGCAACGTATCCCCGAGGCCGGGCGAACAGGACATACGGCTATTCGCGGTTGCTCCCCCCAGACCGGTATCCAAGATATATAGGTGTGATTCGACGTTCTACCTCGACCCCCTCCGCGAAATGGTGAAGCCCACGGAGTATTATGGAGTAATAGCTATGGACGGGAAAGAGGCTACCATAGCGGTAATAAAGGGCAACGTGTTCGAAATAGCCGCCAGGATCCGGTCGCTCGCGCCTGGGAAACACCACGCCGGGGGGCAGTCTGCCCGCCGTTTCGAAAGGTTAAGGGAGATTGCCGACCACGAATACATGAAAAAAGTCGCCGAAGAGGCCAAAGAGGTATTCCTCGAGCTGGAGGATAAACTGAAAGGGATAATACTTGCAGGTCCCGGTCCGAAAAAAAATGAGTTTTACAACAAAGAATACCTGGATCCAAGGCTCAGGCAGAAAATCGTAGGTATTGTGGATACCGGATACACAAACGAATACGGGATAAGGGAGGCCATCGAAAACGCGCAGGAGATACTCAGGGATGCGGAGATAGTGAGGCAGAAAAAAGCGGTGGACAGGTTTATAGGCGAGGTTGTGAAGGGGGGGCTGGCGGAGTACGGCCCCTCAAACGTGTACAGGGCGCTCAAAGAGGGCAGGGTTGATACGCTCCTCATTGTTGAAGACCTTAAAGCGTGGCTGGGAAAGTACACTTGCCCTGAATGCGGGCACGAAGATGAAAAGGTGCACATGGATGAAAAAAACCTGAAGAAACCAGTAAAATGTCAGGCGTGCGGTGCCGAAATGGATCTGAAGGCAACCCTCGACGCCGTGGAAGAGATGTTGCGGCTGGCAGAAGATACGGGCGCTACCGTCTTTTTTATATCTTCGGATACTGAGGAAGGGCAGAAAATGGCGAAGGGTTTTGGGGGAGTGGGGGCAATACTGAGGTATGGGTTATGAAGGTCATCGCGAGGGATCTCGCCGCCAGGTACTTCGTGGGGGAGGTAAAGTATCCCGCCTTTTTCCCCACGGTATACGGGAGGGACAGACCCAGTACAGAAGGTGTTGTGGTCAACGTTTACAGGATATGGACGGACAGGGAATCGCGGAAGATCGTAAAGAAAAGCGTGGGGGAGTACCTGGACTACGGGGGTTTCGTACTCCCCGAGAGCGGGTGGAGGCAGATCGACAAGTACGGGGACGACGACGTTGCCAACGAGGACCTCGTGGAAATCCAAGAGAAAATGGAGTTCCCAGTGGTGGCACCCCTGCCTTCAGCAAAGCCCGATGATGCAATAATAAACGCCGAAGTAGCGAGATCCATAACAGACAAACCCCTATTCCTCGAAATACCCACGTCGTGGACTGAAAAGGAAATATTTGCCTTCGTTGAGGCAACAAAGGGCTGGGCGTGGGGCTACGGGACACGGGCCGGCAGGAGCGAATTTATAGAGCTACTTGTAAAGACAGTGCCCCGTTCGAAAAGGGTCGTGGTGTTCGGTATACACCACCCCGCCGTAATACCTGTAATCGTTTCTCTGGGCGTCGACGTGGTCACCAGCGGAGCGCACGGGCGCTACGCAGATAAAGAATTATACATAACAGAATCGTCCATACGCCCCCTGGGCGAACTGAAAGAGCTGCCCTGCGGCTGCAAAATCTGCGACGGCAGAACACCTGAAGATCTGGGAACAAAAGGGGACTTACTTGCGGAGCACAACCTTATCAGCTTTGTAGAAGAGGTTAAGAAAACAAGAAACGCCATAGTGGAGGGCCGCCTATACGAGTATGCAAAAAGAAGATCGCTGACCCACCCCCAAATATATAAAGATTTCAAAAAGGTGGTGGCAAGCGAATGGATCACAGAAAACCTGCCGTTCCCAAAGCAAAGCAGCATCTACCTATTCGAAAAAGAGTGCCGACCAGAAATAGAGCTCGGCAGAAGTCTTGCAAAGAAAAGGGGCGTCAGGCTGGAAGGGCTGGCGTATACGTACCCCTTTGGACAGGTCTATCCCCCGATAGTGGAAGCACGTCCGTCACCAGAACTCGTCGTCAGATCCGTCATAAAGTACCAGTACGGCGTGGACGTAAACACGTCTCAGCTCAGGTGGGAGACAAGGAAAGGGATCCCCAGAAAAATATACATGGGTGATAAGTACCTTGGGCTTATACGCCACGGGGACGGGTTCTTCGTACCGAGCATTGAAGGTGCAAAATGGCTGAAAGAGATGGCCCCGCCCCCCGCTTTCCGCATAGTGCTCGACAGTGAGGGTGTTGAAGCAGTACGTTTGAAGCGTTCCCCCCTTACAGACCACGTATTAGACGTGGATCCAGACCTGCGGCCCAACATGGAAGTGATAGTTACGGACGAGGACGACGAAGTGGTAGCCACCGGCCGGAGCGTGCTCACGGCAAGGGAGGTGGCGGAGATTCCGAGGACGGTGGCCGTGAAAATCAGGCACCGGGCGGTATAACGCCAGAAACACCCCTTGGGTCTTCCAAGACAAGGGTGAATCGTTCCTTGCCGTCTTTCGCCCTTTTTATCCACTGGATAATTTTCTCCCTCCTGCGCCTGCCCTCCTCGGACTCAGGATCCGCACTCAGCACAGCTGTTTCGAAACGGTCGAGGACGCCCTCCACAGTGGTTATGAAGCCGTTGGAAAACGGGCCTGGCGATAACTCCAAACCTGCTTCAGGTATTTCAACACGGCACGTGGAAGAGCGAACAACCAAATAGTTCAGCTTGTCCCTGCTATCAACGCTGAACTTCAACGTCTTGTGCCCCCTGTCCTCCAGCTCAACAACGTCCGTGTGGGTGTACCCGCAGGAAGAACACTTTGACACCATCATAACGGCCCGCCCAAAATGGGGCAGGTCTTTCTCGACTACAGTTGTTTTCAAGGTCTTGGACCCGCACGCCGGGCACAGGGCGCCCTCAACAGTTTGCGGTTCCATAGTTTAGATGCGCTGCCAAAAGAGTATAAAAACTTCGCGGTGTATTACATAGCATGAAACACCAGCTAAAGAGCCCGTACGTTATAGCTGCAGTAGCACTGGTAGCCGTCGCAGCGGGCCTGTGGACGGGGTACGTGTTAACCAACACAGCGGAGAACACCGTCAACCACGCCGCGGACAAGACGGGAGTAAAGGCGTTCATACTGCTCGACGATTCCTGTGACGTATGCAACAAGGAGCTCAATTTTATAGTATCATACCTGGACGCAGAGTTCAATTTCAGCTCAGTCCCGCGGGAGTACGTGCACACCGGCTCCAAAAAGGGCTTTGAGGTCTATAAAAAGCTCTTGGAAAACAACGTTAACCGCGTCCCGGTGATCGTCTTCGAGGGCAACGTATTCACCACGGACTTTTACAGGGCGTTCAAAGAAAAGCTCGGGGAGGCGCAAAACTACATAGTCAGCGCCGGGGAGTACTACGTCCTGCTGCCGGTGTGGACGACAAGGGTGTACGACCCGGAACGCCCCGGGAGAAAAATCACGGTCCATTTCGATGCTAACGTAGGGCGGGACAACGTTGAACGGTTCTTTTACAGGGTTGTGCCAGACGCCGAGCTCAAACTCGTGGAGGCCAACGGTAGCTACCTGTTAAAGGTGGAGGCTGACAGCAACGTAATAAGCATTCTGAAGCAGGTCTTTCCCCTGTCAGAAGTAAACGGTAACGTGCTGAAAGTACCCTACGTGGACGTAAACGTTGCTGCCCAGAAGGGATTCCTCCAGCCGGTCGCCGCCAGCATTGGACAGGTTGCGCCCAACGTCAGGGTCGTTTCCGCCGAGGAGCTGGACGCCAACAGCCCGTACCTCGCGGTCATATCGACCAACAGACCGGACCTGCTGGGGAAAGTACTGGAGGGGTGGGCGCAGGAAAGCAACAAATTCGTAGCGAGGAAAGCAGAGAAGCCCAAGGTGGAACTTTTCGTTATGAGCTACTGCCCCTTCGGGCTACAGGCAGAGAAAGCAATCCTACCGGTGCTCAGGCTCTTAGGGGATAAAATCGACTTCAAGCTGCGTTTTGTGGACTACGCGATGCACGGTGAGGAAGAGGTATGGGAGAACCTCAGACAGCACTGCATCCAGCTCAAAACGGACCTCAACACACTGTTAAACTACCTCCAGTGTTTCACGGAGAAAGGGGATGCGGAGCAGTGTATGGAGGAGCTCAACATAGACAAAAACAGCATACAGGAATGTATTGATGCAGAAACCGAAAAGTACGGGATACGAGAAGCCCTAGAAGATAAAACCGAGTGGAAGGGGCCGTATCCGCCCTATCCAGTAGATAACGCACTGAATATGAAATACAAGATACAGGGATCGCCCACCCTCGTTATTGAGGGTATCGTGGTGCCAACGCCCAGGAACCCAGAAGGTCTGAAAGACCTCATATGCAGTGCATTTATTCGTCCGCCGGAGGAGTGCAAGAAAACCTTGTCCAGCAAAAATGCTTCCCCCGGTTTCGGCGCCGGTTTTGAAGGGGACGCGTCTGCAGGCCAGTGCGGATAACGTTTTAACACCCCATCCCCAAATATTTTTTACATGGTTGAAAAGAAAAGGATAAGTTCCATTATCACCGCAGCTTCTTGTTTTGCCCTCGGCGTAATTATCGCCCTTATCTTCACAATGGCCACCACCGAGGAAAGAGTGCACTGGAGAACGGTGATCGTACTAAACGACGAGAAGTGTGACGTATGCGCTGTTGAGTTCAACAAAACAGTGGAAGCCCTGAAAAAAGCGCTAAGCGGTACAGCAGTAAAGATAATAGAGCTCAGCCCATACGCCAGAGAAGGGGAAATTATATACAAAAAACTTGTGGAAAACAACGTAACAGTGCTACCCCTAATTGTTTTTACTAAAGACATCGCGGAACCAGCGGTTTTTTCAGAAATTAACAGGGCCGTTGCCGACGCAGGAATGAAAATAGAGCTGTTTGATGCTGGAGAGTACTACATCCTGCGCCCCACGTGGCCTGTAAGAAAGTACGTACCCGGAAAGGGGGAAGCACGCGTCAAAATATATGCTAACGATGGGTTCGACACTGCCGCCTTAAAGAAAATTCTGTTTGCCACGGTGGACAACGTAGTAATAGCCGAGGAGAATGCCCGCGGGAACTACCTGCTGCACGTGGACGGCCCGCCCCAAGTCATAACACTCCTTGCCAGTTTCATACCCTTATCAGTCCACACCAGCACATCGTTGGAAGTCCCGTACGTAAAAGCAAGCGTAAGGGTCGTTCCGGAAGCGGCGGAGGAAATAAACGCAGTACTAAGCAGGCCAAACATAATAGTTGATGGATTTGTAGTTGACGAAAACATCTCCGTAGTTGCCGCGATCTCCACAGATCACCCGGAAATCATAGGGAAACTCTTTCCTGGGGGAAGGCTGTACCCCGATGGAATAGTTGTAGACAGGAGTATGCAATTATTTTTCGATGTGTACCTCGACGGAGTAAATGATGATAACGTAATATCAGAGCTCTACAACGTTGTTGTCAGTGCGCCGAATAGGTTTATGGTGCGCCCGCACTACATTGTGTTCCCCGGCGGGGAAGGGAATACTACGGAAAGGGCTGTAATCGAGTACTGCGTTTTCCTCACCCACGGAGCAGGCAGCTGGCTCAAATTTGTAACCACAGCAAGGAAGGAATGCAAAGACATCACAGGCTGCTGGGAAAAAACCGCCGGTAAAATAAGGCTGGACACGGAAAAGATAAGAAACTGTATTAACAGTAAAGAAGACGTGCTGAGATTTCTCATAAACGATACAGCGAGAGCGGGGATAACACGTCCTTCAATAGTGATAAATTCCTGGTACGTATGGGCCCCGGAAAAAGGCGGGCTGCGTGAAGTGGTGTGCAGTTTTCTTCTTTCCCCTCCCCCGAACATATGTGGAGAGGTGACGCAAGATGGTAGTTAGAATAAGATACATCGGGCACTCGGCGTTCCAGATATTGGGATCCAAAAACATCATCATAGACCCGTTCATAACGGGAAACCCCGTGGCAAAGGGGGTTGCCGGGCAGCCAGACCTGATACTGGTCACCCACGCCCATGGTGACCACCTGGGGGACTCCGTTGAGATTTCAAAAAAATACGGCGCGCCGGTAGTGTGTATGTACGACCTCGCACAGCACCTGCAGGGCGTAAAGGTGTACGGTATCAACTACGGCCCGGCAAAAATAGAGGGCGTGGATATCGTAATGGTACCGGCATGGCACTCCTCCACCGTCGATGGAAGATCTGCTGGAAACGCCGCGGGGTACGTGGTAAAGATGGATGGGAAAACAGTGTACCACGCGGGGGACACCTACGTTTTCGGCGACATGGCTTTGTTCCGCGAGCTGTACGGGCCCATTGACGTTGCACTCCTCCCCATAGGGGGGTACTTCACCATGGGGCCGAAAGAGGCAGCGAAGGCGGTGGAGCTCCTGGAACCGAGGGTGGTAATACCCATGCACTACAACACCTTCCCGCCCATCCGCCAAGACCCGGAAGCGTTTGCAAAGATGGTCGGTGGTAAGGCAGAGGTCAGGGTACTCTCACCGGGGGACGAGACGGAGGTCTAAGCTTTTTAACATTCTTCATACCTTTTACTCTCGCGGGGCCGTAGCTCAGCCTGGTCAGAGCGTCGGTCTTATAAGGCCCGCTCTGGCATAGCGGCCACGGGCTGAGGAAAACCGAAGGTCCGGGGTTCAAATCCCCGCGGCCCCACTTTCAACTAACTTCTTCAGGGCACTGCTACCCCTGGCACCCAGACCCAAGTATTAAAAACAAGAGGGTTCGGGAGGCGAACAGGTAAACCGGCTTGGGCGGAGCACAAATCCAGATATCTAACTGGCGCGGTTAAAGGTTTTGTCAGACCTATTGGGTAACATGAACCCCATAGAATTAGTTGACAGCTATCTTCACAAGCTGGACTGGAAGGTGAAGGAAAACGCAAATATGTCGTACTCCATCCAGGGGCTGAACTTCTACATCTCACAGGAAGTGGTGAAGCAGTATTGGCTCACGAAGGTCTTCCCGGAGAGGGCTGCCAAAGCACACAGGTCTGGAGAAATCCACATCCACGACTTGGGGTTTTTGGGGCCGTACTGCGTCGGCTGGGACCTTGAAGACCTGCTGAGGACGGGGTTCAGGGGGGCGCCGGGGAAGACGGAGTCGAAGCCCGCGAAGCACTTCCGGGTCGCCCTGCTGCAGATCGCCAACTTCTTGTACACCATGCAGGGGGAGGCAGCGGGGGCACAGGCGTTCTCGAACGTTGACACGTACCTTGCCCCTTTCATTTACTACGACCGCCTGTCGTACGGTGAAGTGAAGCAGGCGGTGCAGGAGTTCGTGTTCAACATGAACGTGCCCACGCGCGTGGGGTTCCAGACGCC
>DQUH01000021.1 GCA_015662385.1 Methanobacteriota archaeon
CACCATAACCATCATCTACAAGACCCCTGATGGGGACATAAGGACCATAGAGATACCTGTTGGGGAAGTGTCGGAGGAAGAAGAAGGTGGATCTGAGCAGGTTTAAAGACGTTGCCGTTTACGTGGCTGTGGGGCTCATTGTGGCAGCCCCCCTCTTCTATTTTCTGGGGTACACAACGGCAGAACAGAGTATTGCCGAGATAGTAAGCAGTGAACGGGCAAAATGTGAGTTTACTAAAAAAATACTCGAAGCAGAAATGAGGAAACTGCGGGAGACAGAGGGGAAGTTGGTACAACTAAAAACAAAGGTGGAAAGACTGGAAGAAGCGCTCAAAACTGTGCGCGCAGTGGCTGAAAATCTCAAAACAAGTGGAGAATATAATGGGGTAACAGTCTCGGCGCGGGGCATATACGTGGTGCCAAGAGCTGGTTTCTGCATAAATGTGGACATGAACAACACTACGGACTTTCAAAAGACGCTTGAAGTCTGGCTAGCAGGGGAAAAGATACGCGAGGAGAAGAAAAAGATAACGCTGTACCCGGGAGAGGCGCGAACGGTTCAGCTCTGCGGGCGGGCGGAGAGCACCGCGGTCAAGGCTGAAATTGTTGTCAACGGTAAAAAAGTTCTGGCTACTGCGGTGCTGGTGGAATGATCTGCTTGCAGGAATAGAGTATCTCCACGCGCAGCGGTTTGTACATAACCGTGCATGCTTTCACCTGTCCACACATTTCTGAACAGGCAAAGAACCCCCCCACAATTGCAGCGAAAGAAATAATGGAAAAGAGCAGCAAGAAGATGATGAACACGTTCTTGCGCGGGCTCCTGCCCTCTCCAAACCAAGACCACTTTTCTTTCTCCCAGAGAATCTCCAGAATAAGGGCGATGGGGACGGAAAGTATGAAAATTAGCAGGTCGCTACCTATCAAAACCACCATATTGTCCTGGTGAACGCGCTGGACAAAGGGGGTATGCACTCCAAAGAGCTCCAGAGCTATGAGAAGCATGTCAAAGAACATGAAAACCAATACCAGCAGAAGAACCAGGTTTAGCAGACGGCGCCTCATCACATCACCCTCACAACACTGCCCTTGGGCTTAGTTTCAGCAAAAACCTCCGCTTGGAAAGTATATATATCTGTGTCTGGCCAGCGCCACGCATCCGGGGGCAGCCCTGCTTTCAGGGAAACGTGTTTTAAAAACTCCTCGGCGCTCCACCCTTCCTCCACTGCCACCTGCGGTAGTAGAAGGCCAGAATATGGGCCGTGACGGAGAATGATGCCGTCCCTGCCAACCACTATGTGGTTGGGCAACTCTTCCTTGGGCACGTCAAGTCGCTTAGGCGGGGTCAGGGCACTCACTTCAATGACAATGTGGTCCAGCTCCTCTGCAGACAGTGGCGGGAAGCGGGGGTCGTCCGTGGCTGCCAGAATGCTCACCTCAGATAGCGCGCGGTACAGGGGCTTTACAGGCTCTGGATATCCGATGCAACCGCGGAGCGCGCCTGACGGGTATGTCTTGAGAGTGGTGAACACCCCTGCAGGCTCGCCCAGGCGGGGCGTCGGTGGTTCAAAATATGTAATCTCGCCCGTAGTAAAAAACCTTTCCAGAACCTTGCGGGCTGTCCTTACCAACCACTCGCCCTCGGCATCGCTGAAGTATGGCACGTATAAAAAATGCGGGGAAGATCCTTAAAACATGGACCCTGTTATAAGGGTTGTTTCCGATATCAGGCGGTTAAAAGTAGAGGTAACGAATCCTTTTGAAAAGGCCGAGGTCGTAAGGTACCTCTGCGCCCTTGCAGACGAGCTAGGGTTTAACCCCCTCAAAAACCTGCGCGCAGGGCCGGTAAAAATAGAATGTGGGTGGAGAGATGGGCAAGACCTTTTCCTGGCGGCCAACATAGAGTTCGGCAGCGAAAGGGAAGTCCTTGGAGCTGCAGCGGAAATTATGGTAGCCCGGCCAGTAGTGGGGCTATTAATAACCGCTAGCAACAGCATTAAACCGATAGAGAATATTGTGGGCGCTGTTCGGGGGCTAAGGCCCGGTTTTGATTTTTTAATCTTGGATCTAAACGGTGAAAAGACGATTAGAGTATAATCAGGGGGAAACAATGTTAGAGATGGTCGTGGTATTAGCGTCGGCTGTTGCCGGGCTGTTTGAGGCGGTATCAAAAAACGGTTCTAAAGGGTGGATACGACAGCTTGCCAGCACCCTTTCCGGGATTGCCCTTGCGCTGAGCGTTACACTACAGCCCGTGGCGGAGGTCTTTGCCGGGATGCTTTTGGGTGCTGTGGCGGCGGGGGTAAGGGGTACGGGCGATCGGCTAAAAATATCGGCATTTTTCCTCGTGTATTCGATATACCCAAAGGTCGTCCAGATAGCTCCAGTGGTTGTCGCCGCCCTCCTGTCGTACGCAGATGAGAAAAAATACCTTGGAAAACCCGCGGGGAAAAGATTGTTGCTGCCCGTGGCAACAGCAGCTGCGGTACCAATAATAGGGTGGGTGCCCGCAGCGGCGGTTATTGCATATAGAACGGGGGAATGGGTGGCAAAAATTACTTATAAAGGGACGCTAGGTGCCTGACGGCCTTTTCTATGCGGTCCTTAGACTGCAAGATTTCTTGAAACACGGCGTCAACAAAGGCCGCAGGATCCTCATAAGATGACTCAAAAGCTCTTGAAAAGCGGTAATTTCCGCCCCTTGCCTTTGTCTTTTCCACAAGCCCCGCTGCCTCAAGACGCCTGAGGTGGTACCGGACAGCCTCGAGAACCACCGGTTTCTCGCCTCTTTCCTGACGGCGGCGGTTTACAAAAACCAATACCTGCTGCGCGCTGGGCTCCACACCCCTGCCGTGAACGTAATGAAACAAAGCGTCAAGAACGTCAATCACAGCGTCACGCTCGTCTCCAGGGGATATCAGCCCGAGAGAAAGGGCTACCCACCTGAGAAGCTGCCGCCTCCTGTTCAATAGTTCAGGGGGCAAATCCAAAAGGCGCACCACCCACTCCCTGCGGACCAGGGCAGCCTCCGGATGCGCGCTCTTTAGCCGTTTATACATAACACCCCTCCCCAAACACAACCCTTTGTTATACAAAAAGATTGTTTGCGATAAATATTTAAACAGCCTCAACGTAATAACCACGGGCGAGGGGGGCGAGGAGGATGAAAGGAAATGAAAATAATTACGTGCGCAGTATGTGGGATTCCTCTTCGCCCCGAGGAAGCAAAAAAATGCTCCGAATGCGGGCACATAGTATGCAGGGAACACGTACGCTTCCACAGGAACAGGTGGCTGTGCACAACGTGTTTACGGAAAAAACTGTACAAAGAGGCCGGATCAAAAGAACACGAGGACGTCCTGGACCTAGCGGTGATCCAGTTCTGAAAATATGCGCCCCAACCTCTCGAGGCTCCGGAGGGTGGGGGTAGCTCCCCCTACCTCCAAAACCACTACCGCTTTCTTGTTTATTCTTTCCAACACCTGTCTCCAAGGTATCTGACCAGAACCTATCTCAGCATGCATGTCTTTACCCCTAACGGTATCAGAAAAATGGTAAACAGGTGCGTCGGGGAAAAGATCCAAAAAAGCATCAAGGTTACCGGAAGAATACGCATGCGCTACATCTATACATAACGGGAACTCCCCCACCTCCGCAAACAGTTGAAAGAAATCGGAAGCCATAACACCAATGGGGCCAAAGGGCGTATTCTCCACAGCGATGGGCACGCCAACATCTCTGGAATATTCGACAACTTCCCGCAAAGACTGTACTAACCGGGAAAACAAGTCGTCCCAGCCTTGTTTGCGGTTAAAGCTCCCTAAATGCATTACAAGGAACTCAGCACCAACACGGGCGGCAAGATCCACGCTTTCTTTTATCAACTGCAAAGACGCTTTTTGAACCACGGGGTGGATGCTTGCCAAGAATACCTCCCTATAAGGGGCGTGTAGGATCAGGCCGTAAGTGCCCGCAATATCGGCCAGCGTTCTGGAAAAACTGCTATCCCACGTAAAAACAGGGGGTTCCATCTGTAATTCGATCATCAACCCGTGATTTTCAGCCATTTTTACGGCAATATCAAGCGGGTACGTGCCCAGTGGATCAATAGCAAGGCGTATGGGGTTGTTTCCCCCGCTCATATTTATATAAACCACCACAGAAGATTATTAACAATGATACGGATAAGCACCATGTTCATACCGTACAAACTCGTGCTTTCTGAGAAAAGGCCTGTTGCGCTGGAGATCAGCATAAAAAACACGGGTGCAGAAAGCAGGCTGACCTCTATTTTAGTAGAAGTACCCTACGAGCTCTCCTTGAACGCAGGGGGGTACGTCAGAAGGAAGGAGCAAAGACTGGGGACACTGAAACCGGGAGAAACGAAAAAAATAACGTTTTACATCTTCCCGAAACCCACGACGGGGCCGGGAGATTACGAGATAGTGATAACCGCCATGGAACACCTAGACGACTACACGTACGTAGTGGGGGAGACGACAAAAACGGTGACGCTCAAGGTGGTTTAGCAGTCAGCGGGCCGGTGCTGAGAGCATACTGTGTCTGGGAGGAGAATGCAACTTTGCTCGCGTTCGTAGAGCTAATATTTCTGGGCACCTTGCTCGCGCTGGCGCCTTACTATGCACTGGAACGTGGCTGGAAACCGGCAATAGCCCTTGCTTGCGTAGCGGGACGTACATCCTCGTGTTTACCTTAAACTTCCCGAACATTCCTTTGGATACGCAATTACCGGCGCTACTGGGCGCAACAACCATCAGGCACCAGATCTTTTTTGAAGTCGCAGATCTGGCAGGGGCCCGCGAATAACAGGATCTATGTCCATGCCTTCCCCCACGTTTTTCAGGACCACAACCCGCGACGCGACGTGTTCGTCCATGTATTCAAAGTCTTCCAGATGATAACAGAGTTCAGCCGCCCACTCCCTGATGTAACC
>DQUH01000029.1 GCA_015662385.1 Methanobacteriota archaeon
CGTGAGAGGCGCCTGGTACCAGTTTTTGTTACTGAAGAGGAAGTTGACGTCCTCAAAACAATAAAGGAGATCGAAAACATCCGCAAACATACGGACATTCTCCCAGAATATTCGGAGATTCGGAGGCGCGTGAAGTCCAGGCGGGCAAGGGATAATCTCGGGGAGTATCTGGGCCTTGCGGAGATGAAGGGCCTCATAGAACGGTTTGAAGAAAAGAACAAACAAGTTTATAGGCTAACAGACTGGGGGCGGCAGGCGATCGTATACGGCCCAGTTACCACGGACGCCATGAAAGCGGTGGTTTATACTGCGGCGGGTGAGCTGCCACTTCCCGACTGGCTGGATGCTGCGAAGGGGGACGGGGTAATAGCCACAGGAATTACGGAAAAGGGCAAGTTTTACATGGAGATCTCCCGCATGCGCCCACATCTTGTATACCTAACGGGTTACGACGTGGCAGTACTTGCAAGAATGCCCAGAAAACACTACATTAAACACGAGGACCTTGTAAAAGAGGTCGCAGAATACCTTAAGACCGACGATACCTCCGCGGTTAAGATGGCTATTTCCAATGCAGAATCCAAGAACCTCATATTTGTGCTTCCAAACACGATGGCGCGCCTAACCGACCACGGGGAGAAGATGAAAGAGGTAGTGGAATCGGCAAAAACAAGGGAACTTGCCGCCACTAAATTTGCAATAACGCCCCTCACGTACAGCATTGCCCGCGAGATGGCAACGCACGCGCAGGAGATTAACAAGTTGTGGAAAAAAGCACACGATAAGAGAAAGGATTTCTACGGGGAGCTAGCGAAATGGCTCGCCAACCGCGTCCGGGCGCCGGTTGATGAAGTAATCAAGGCACTGGAGATCATGCACAAGGTGGGCCTCCTCGGGGACAAATCCCTTACCGACGCCGGTAAAAAACTGGCAGAGGTGTTCACCGTTTGAACGAAAGGTTTATAATTTTTCCCCGACGCCTATCATACTACCTAATTACCATTTTCTCCGGAGGTGTCTTACTTGGCTGTTTGGCATGGCAAGAGTAGGAGAAAGTTTACGGGCGGCCTCCTCAGGGCGCTCCGTGCCAGGATGAAAAGAAAGTACGAGATGGGTAGAATAACAGTTCACACGACCCTGGGCGAAGAGGAAGTGCGCACCAGTGTTCGTGTCCGGGGCGGCAACAAAAAAGTGCGCGTAAGGAGAGCGGTGTACGCAAACGTTGCAGATCCCCGCACGGGTAAAGTTCAAAAGGTAAAAATACTTTCTTTAATAGAAAACAAGGCGCACAGGCACTTCATCCGTTCAGGGGTGATTACGAAGGGCGCCGTTATTGAAACAGAGCTTGGAAATGCCCGCGTTACCTCCCGTCCCAACCAGCACGGAGTGGTAAACGCCGTTCTTATTCAATAATTTTTCGGTTGTTTTACCTGCGCGGTAGTGTGGGGAGCGGGACCATGAGCTTTAAAAATTTTGTGATGGTGGGAAAATACCTCCATACCGTAGACCGGTACCAAGTAGTGCGCGGAGACGGAAAGTGCGTTCCAAAAATAGGGGCGCCGTTGTACAGCAAGGACGGAAAAAAAGCGGGGTTCGTGGCAGATGTATTTGGTCCCGTTTCTCGTCCTTACGTACTGGTAAAAGGTGTAAAAGCCCAGGAATATTACGCCCGTAAAAGGGATCTCCTGGGCACAAAGGGGGTATGAATATGGCTGAGAAGGTAGTGTGTCCGGAATGTGGCTCTCACAAAATAGTCTACGACCGTACCCGCGGGGAATGGGTCTGTCGGGAATGCGGTTACGTATTTGACGAGCCCGCGGTAGACTCTGGCCCGGAGTGGAGGGCGTTTGATGCGGAGCAGATGGAAACGAGGGCGCGTACGGGGGCACCCATGAAAGAAACAAAAATCGGGAAGGGGCTCACAACGATTATAGACATGCATAACAGGGATACAAGGGGTTCCCAGCTAGCCCAGACTACGAAGGCGCAGATGTTCCGCATTCGCAAGTGGCACAAAAGGACAACCGTCTCGTCATCGATGGAAAGGAACCTGTCTGTGGCGCTCACGGAAATAAAGCGAATAGGCAGCTACCTGAACTTACCAGACGGCATAATAGAGGAAGCAGCGGCGATGTACCGTAAAGCAGTAGAAAAAGGTCTTATCCGCGGCAGACTCATTGAGGCAGTGGTTGCAGCGGTAATATATGCCGTTTGCCGGATATACGGCATCCCGCGAACCCTTGACGAGATAGCAGAGGCTTCAGGACTTTCAAAGAAAGACATTGGTAGGACGTACCGCTTCATCGTTAACGAGCTGAAGCTGAAAGTCCCCCTGACCAATCCAGTGTATTATGTTCCCAAATTTGCCAGTGCACTACGGTTGTCCGGAGAAGTTCAGGAGGAGGCCATCCGCATCCTCCAGAAAGCGATCAACAAGGGTTTGCTGTCCGGCAGGGGGCCCACGGGCGTTGCTGCTGCAGCAGTGTACATTGCAGCACTCCTTAAAGGCGAACGTAGAACCCAAAA
>DQUH01000052.1 GCA_015662385.1 Methanobacteriota archaeon
AGGACTTCGCAATTTCAACGAGGGTCTTCTTCACTTCTTCGGGGTTGGAGTCGTAGGACACGCCTATGCGTGTGGTGATGCGTATCTTGTCGGTGGGGAGGTGGTAGTTCAGTACGCGGGAATTAGCTATTTTGGCGTTGGGGAGCGTCACTATGTCCCCCGAGAAGGTAAGGATTTTCGTGTTGCGGAGGCCTATTTCCTTTACCTCCCCCACCGTGCCGTCAACGTCCACTATATCGCCCACCCTGAATGCGGGGTCAAGGGCAAGCATGACGCCGTAGAAAAGGTTCTCAAGGGGGTCCTTCAGGGCAAGGCCGATGGCCAAGCCTGCGATACCTGCAGAGGCGAGGAGCGGTGTGACGTCAACACCCCATAAAGTCAGAATATACGTGACCGTTATAACGACAACAACGGCGAGGACCACGTTCTGGATTACGAGAAGGGCGGTTCTCATGGTTCTAGCATCAATTAGGGGCGATCTTGTGGGCCCGATCACGTCAAATATGAAGATCTTGGCCAGACGGTAAACTATAACCGCTGCGAGCACGGCTATCAGGGTGTATATGATGTTGTGGGCGTACGCGTTGGGAAAATAGCTCTGAATGAAGAAATCTGCAACTAAAAGGATGACGATGAACCATAGGGGGTTCGTAACGGCGTCGAGGATCTTGTCGTCCAGTTCCGTTTTTGTCCTCGCTGCGAACGTGCGGAGGATCGGTTTCAGGAATATGCGGAAAAGGACAGCGAATATGAGGAGCCCGAGCGCTTCGTACCCGTTCATAAAAAAGAAGGTTTAAAGGAAGGGTTTATGATTCCTTTCCTTCGCTCCCCCTCCTGACCCTTACCCACGACTCTAGCATCTCCACAGGCAGTACAAAATATATTTTCTGGCTGGGGTCCTTGGATATGTCGTTGATGGTCTGCAAGGTCCTCAGGGTCAAACCGCCCGGGGTCTGTGAAAGGATCTTGGCAGCCTCCGCGTAGTTCTGGGCTGCTACTTTCTCACCCTCCGCCTTTATTATCACTGCTCTCCTCTCCCTTTCAGCTTCTGCCTGTACGGCCATGGCGCGTTTCATGGTGTCCGGCAGTATTACGTCTTGCAGGCGGATCTCCGTAATGTCTATACCCCACTCGTCAGTCTTCCTGTCAACTATACGCCGTATCTCGTCCGCAATTTCGTCCCTGTTTTCCAGGAGTTCGTCCAATGTCCTGCCACCCACGACGTCACGGAGGGTGGTCTGAGCAATGGCTGCCGTAGCTGTGTAGTAATCGTGGACGGAGAGCACAGCCCTAGCAGGATCGATAATGCGGAAGAAAACTATGCCGTTGACCTGTATGGACACGTTATCCTTGGTGATGACTTCCTGGGGCGGGACGTCGATGGTGTGCACCCGCAGGTCAACGATGCGGAGCGTCTGCACGAAGGGAATTATAACCACAATGCCCGGACCGACAACACCGTCGTACCGCCCAAAGGTAAACAGTACGCCACGTTTGTACTCGGGCAATATTTTAACGGCCAGGACAAGGTAAAGCAGGTATAGCAAAAATACACTCCAGAACAGCACAGGGCTCACAAAAAGAGTGACGATAACCAAAAGGGTAAATACCGCCAGGAGGATTATCGGGAGTTTAGAGGCGCTGCGTGATGTGTAGCTCATATCACCGTTCATACTTCAAAGAACCCTAAAACTAATTTTAAATGTTTCTTAGCCCATATACTTCGTTAACGGGTTTTGGGGTGAAATGCATGGCCACAGTTTACGACGTTCCCGCAGACATCCTCATTAGCAGGGTGGCAAGAAAGCTCGAAGAAATGCCAGAGATGAAGATGCCTGAGTGGGCAAAGTTCGTCAAGACCGGAGCACATAGCGAACGGCTACCTGAACAGCCGAACTGGTGGTACGTCCGTGCCGCCAGCATTCTCCGGAGAATATACATAGACGGTCCCGTCGGAGTGTCCCGCCTCAGGACGTATTACGGTGGAAGGAAAAACAGGGGAGTTAAACCGGAACACCACGTAGATGCAGGGGGCAAGATAATAAGGACGATCCTGCAGCAGCTCGAGAAAGCGGGGCTCGTGGAGAAGGACGGACGTAACGGCAGAAAGATCACAAAAAAGGGGCAGTCTTTCATAGACAAGGAAGCCACGGCCATCGCCAATGCTAAAAAGGAGTGATGGAAATGGATGCGGAGCTTGAAGAAATTAGAAAAAGAAAGCTCATGGAGTACCAGCAAAGGCTGCAGGAAGAAGCTGCACGGCAGAGAATCCAGGCGCAGCTCCAGCTTAGAGCCGTCCTCAGGAGAGCACTAGAACCAGATGCGTTCGAAAGGCTGGAAAGGGTTAAACTGGCAAACCCCGAACTGTACGCCCAGGCGGTCAGGTATATTGTTGCCCTTTATCAGGCAGGGAGGCTGCCGCGGAAGCTCAAAGACGAAGAACTGAAGGCACTCCTCCTGCGGCTGAGGGGGCCCAAACGAGAGCCAAAAATACGTATCGCACATAAGGGGGGATCATAATGGCTAAGCACAAAGAAAAAATATTCAAGATCATGCTCAATTCCGAAAGGAAAAGGCGCCTGCGGGGGCCCGTATGGGCATTCGCCAAGGCGAAGAAGCGGTTGCACCCGAGGTTCGTTAAGATCCACTGGAGAAGAACAGAATTAGGACATATAGTGCGCCGGAAACTTGGGATTATGAAGTAAGGTGGTTGCAATGGAGAGAGCATACACTATTCCTTTTAGAACTGTGTATAATTTGGCGGCGCGGAAAGAAAGGGCAAAGAGGGCGATGAAGCACATCCGGGAGTTCGTCGCGAAGCACATGAAAGTAGACCCGGAAAAGGTGAAGATCCACACGTCCGTGAACGCAGCCGTATGGCAGAGGGGGGCAGAAAAACCACCCAGAAAGCTGCGGGTCGTCGCGGTGAAAGAGGGCGAAGAGGTCTGGGTGTACACGCAGGAAGAACGCGCAAAACTTGAAAAAGCCCCGAAGGAAAAGCCGGAGACGTCAGCAGAAAGCAAAGAGGAAGAAAAAAGGGAAAAAGATGCAGAAAAAACAAAAAATGATGAAAAAGAAAGTGATAAAGCATGAGCATAGTCAAAAAGGACATAGAAAGGAACACCCACGTCGGGCTGTTCATGCTGGCGACGGACAGTTTCGTGCTGGTACCGGAACAGCTGGAAGAGGAAGAAATAGAAAGCATAGCAAATGTGCTGAAAGTAGATCCTGTTCCTACAAGGGTTGCGGGGACATCGCTCATAGGGGTGTTCTCCGCGGGGAACTCGTCCGGGGTAGTACTCCCGTACATCGTCCGCGATGAAGAGGTACAGAAGATAAAGGAGCACGGAATAGACGTCCTGGTGGTAAAGGACGTGCCGACCGCAATGGGAAACCTGGTGGCGGCAAACGACAGGGGCGCAGTAATATCACTGGGTATAAGGAGGGAAAACGCCGTCAGAATAGCGGAGTTCTTAGGGGCAGAGGACTGGGCACACATGGGAATAGCGGGCACGGAGCTCACAGGGGCGTCGGTCGTTGCCACCAACAAGGGCTTCCTCGCACACCCAAATACGACGGACGGGGAGATGTCAACACTAAAAAGAGTTTTCGGGGTGGAGGGTACCACCACCACCGTCAACTACGGGGATCCTTTTGTTAGGACTGCCGTGGTGGCGAACTCAAAAGGGGTAATCGTCGGTGGCGATACGTCCCCCGTTGAGCTAATGAGAATAGA
>DQUH01000039.1 GCA_015662385.1 Methanobacteriota archaeon
GTGGACCCGCCGGGATTTGAACCCGGGGCCTCCCGCGTGCAAGGCGGGCGCTCTGCCGGACTGAGCTACGGGCCCACTATACTATGACTGTGATGGGAAGAAATTAAAACAGTACAGTGGGGGGTCAAAACACAGTTTCCATAATTCCAGATAGCGTTGCAGAAACGAAGCCCAAAATCAGAGCGTTAAACAGTGACGGGTCGTTAAAGTTGACCTCGTGGCCAGCTCCGCGCATAATCACCACGTGGGCGTTCCTTATATGGTTTGCAAGGTAGTCTGCATGGCTAGGCGAGAGAACAGGGTCGTGGTCCCCGTGGATGATAAGTGCTGGTGCTTCAATACTAGGTAAGTTCCAGGTACCGTCGTAATGGAGAATTTCCCTGGCATTTTCAAGGAGTACTTCCTTGTTAGCCTTCAAGTAGAGCCTGTAAAAGAAGAGCCTTGTGCGCCTGTCCACGTTGTGTGCTAAACCAGAAACGAACCTTGCAAAGGAGCGAAGATCTATTTTACCTAGCAGGGGTACCGCCCGTTCAAAAAACGTCGCTGAAAACGGCCCCCAAAACCGGGCAAAGGTCGAGGCGAGCACCACACCGTCAAAATGATCTGGAAAATTCGCTGCGAGCTGCTGGGCCAGGGCTCCACCCATGGAATGGCCGACAACGAAGCGCACGTTTTCTTTCCTGGCAAGCTCCAAAAGGTCCACAACCATCCTGCCAAACGTGTAAGGGGGTGCCGCTTCGCTGTCCCCGTAGCCGCGGAGGTCTGGGATCACAAGATAGAGTGCGTCGGAAAGCGGGTACTGGGGGCGCCAGTACTCTTTATTAACGCCCCAGCCGTGAACGAGCATAACGTGGGGGTTATGGGGATCCCCAAGAACGTGGTACGCTATTTTCGCCCCATCACTTGCTTCGTAATGTTTTAATATTGGGCAATACTTCTGCCCCCTGTGGTCACCAGAAGACCAGGAAGAGCCCGGCATCGTAAAAGCAATACATACCTACGTATAAAAGTGGGGCCGGCCGGATTTGAACCGGCGACCTCCCGCTTATCAGGCGGACGCTCTAACCAGGCTGAGCTACGGCCCCAGCTCACAAAAATGAGGGATGATTATTTTAAACGTTGGTGGGGGAAGGGCCAACCTTCGCTACGCTCGGTTGACCACATCATCGGAGGAATATAGGGGATCAGAGATCCTCTATATGAGGTCGTCCCACCAAAGAATTTGGTGCTCTGGAGAACTTGGTGGTGAGAAATGCGCCGGCCGGGATTCGAACCCGGGCCGTCGGCTTGGGGGGCCGACGTCCTACCAGGCTAGACTACCGGCGCACCGGTGTAATTAATTCTCTGGAAGGAAGGTATAAAAGGTATGCGGGCCCGGGGGGATTCGAACCCCCGACACTCCGGTTAAAAGCCGGACGCTCTGCCAGGCTGAGCTACGGGCCCCTGCAAAAACAAAGGGGGGAAGTATTAAAGAACATTCCTGAAGACAACGTCAACATCGTAAAACTTTGCGGTCGTTTCGGGGGATACAGGTACTACGTACGCCCCCGTACCCAGTTCGAAGCCTGCGTGCTTGTTCTTGCGCGGGCACACCTCAAAATGCACTGGAATGTTGCCCTCTTGTGGGGATGTGAACACAACAACGTTGTACGCGTCAACGACCTCTGAAACCCGCTGTAAAATACCTTTAAGTATCTGGGCGAGCTCAAACCTGTGGCGGTATTTCATTTCATAAAGGTGGTTGATGGACACCTGGGGATATATGTGTACCTCGTACGCAAATCTGGGGGTTTTCGGAGCCGCGACAGACCAGTACTCGCCAGAAAAGATGTGTATTGCCTGCGAAGGGGGGTAATTCTCCAAACGGTATTTTACGCGGGGCGGAACAAAAGGTATCCCTGCAATTTGAGAATGGGCGTGGGGGATGGACGCTCCCGCACCCGCCCCGTGGTTTTTGAATATAGACACGTACTTTATCTTCTTATCTCCATACATATAATACTCCCTTTCTCCCCAGACCTCTATAACCTCCGCTATGTGGCCAGCAGAGAGCTCGTGAAACGCCTTGTTGTGCTCGCTGGTTTCCACAACAACCTCGTGGTACCCGTATGCGTCTGGGTTATCCGGGCGGACAAACGGGTAGGCGTTCGGAACAACGCGGACATACCAAGACCCGTCGGGAGCAGTTCTCCTCAGTACTTCATTGGGGGTTAAATCCTCATTTCCGGGGCAGAAAGGACAGGAGATTTTCCTTTTACCGTGGAGATGCGGCCTTGTTGCCCGTTTTTCGGAAATGATTACAGGGAATTCGCCCTCTAACCACAGGTAGTTGAACATCATTATAAGGACCCAGCGCCAGTATATAAGTATGGCGGAGGTGAGGTTTCACGTACTGGATTTCGGGGCTCCGGACTACGAGGTGATAATCGGACAGGGGAACTTCGCGATAAAGACCATCGAAGACATATACGATGCTGTTTATTCCTCGGTTCCAAAAGCAAAGTTTGGGGCGGCTATGAACGAGGCAAAGCCGAAAGTAGTCAGGGTTACCGGGACGGACAAGGAGCTAAAAGAGAAGGCGGCGAAAATGGCGTTGGAGATAGGCGCCGGCCATGTTTTTGTTGTAGCAATCCGCGACGCTTTTCCCATCCACGTGCTCAACGCGGTAAAGCAGCTACCTACCGTCGCCAACGTGTATCTGGCCACAAGCAACCACTTCCAGGTAATCGTTGCTGAAACAGACCTCGGAAGGGCAGTGGTGGGGGTGGTGGACGGCACGGCTGCAGACCATATAGAAAACGCCGAGGAGAAATTGGAGAGAAAGAGGCTGGTAAGGGAGTTCGGGTATTTCGGGGACTAAAGTTTTATTCCTCTGTCAGCAGCTTTATTTCTATTTTTACGTTGTCCGGGATGGGGA
>DQUH01000023.1 GCA_015662385.1 Methanobacteriota archaeon
CATTCGGGCGCCCTCCCTGAGCACGTCGCGGAGAGGCAGAGGGCTGCAGCTGAGAAACGGCTGCGCAGCGCCGGTTACGATGCGAACATAGACGTTGTGACGTACTCCCGTTCAGAGGTGCTCTGTCCGGGTTCTGGGATCACCCTGTGGACCGAAACAATGCCCATTGGCGCTTCTTCCCTCGGTAGCAGGGGGGTCGTTGCCGAGGCGGTGGGCAAGAGGGCTGCCAGCTACATCATCCACCAGCTGGACGCGGGGAAGCCCGCAGACCTGCACTTTGCCGACCAGATAATCCCGTACCTTGCCCTCGCCCGGGGGCGGTCCGTCATAAAAGCTACGGAGGCGACCATGCACCTGGTGACCAACCTCTGGGTGGTGGAACAGCTGCTAGGGGTGAGCACCAGCGTCCAGCGGGAAGAGGGGCGCAGCGTAGTGGTGGAAGTAGAGGGGGCAGCATTCAGCGTAGAGGAGGACTAAAAGGGCTGCAAGTATGAAGGGCCCGAAACGGGGGAGGTTGTCCAGTATTTTCACCTTCTGGACGCCTGCCTTCTTTAGCGCCTCGATGTCCCCCTTTTCGAGCACCTTTTTCCCCGGGGGCAGGCCGTCAACGGGTTCTGCGAGTATGTCTTCGGGGACGAGCTCCTCCACCTTCCGCTCTCTGACGAACAGCTCTTCCCTGTACCTCTGCCCCAGGAAGGATGTCAGTACTGCTCCGTAAACCAGCGCCACTGCAGGGGGCAGGAACGCGTAGGGGAAAACCAGCGCGCGCAGCAACGGTCTTCCCTCCCCCAGCTGGAGGAGGTAGTAGACGGAGTAGAAGACGGACGAAAGGAGCAGTCCGAGGACGAGGACCGCCAGCGCAGAGGGTATCTGGGCCCCGGCAACCGATACGAGGGGTTTCCAGGCGGATATGCCGGCCAGTAGCAGCACGTCCCCGCCCCCCAGCTCTCCGGAGTAGTACAGCAGGTAGCCCACCGCTAGCGTCCCCGCCACCGCGGCGAGCGATACGGTGAACGTGCCGGTTACCGCGGCGTAGGCAAGCCCCGTCAGGATCAACGGAACCGTTAACCACTCGGGGATCTCGCCGGTGTACGCGTCTATTACTGCTGCAACGGCCGATGCCCCCACGGCCACTATGTTCCCGAGCATCTCCTCCCCCCGTGTACTTCCATAACGTCCAGACGGGCTACTTTACAGGGTGTCCCCAGTACTTCGGAGACGGACGGTTTTGTACGGCCGTTGTCCCCGCTGACGAACTCCTTTATGTAGAGGCCGGGATCGGCCGTTATGTATAACACGAAACGCCTCCCGCCGAGGGGTTCCCACCTTATCTCCAGCACCTTCCTCTTTCGGAGGGCGTCCCCCCGCCTGTGCCGTATGCGCTCCGGCGTCCGCTGGTACACGACGGCCCCTTTCAGGGACCCCAGCCGCTCCAGCTCCGCCCCCGTTATCTCCCTGCCACACTCGACGACCGCCCTGTACGTCTTCTTGTACTCCGCGCTTTTCAGCTCCTGTACTTCCTTCCTGTCCGAGGGCAGGAGGCAGAGCACCTCTACCTTCCCCTCCCCGTATGCGTTTATCTCTTTCCTCACCCATTCCCAGCTCCCGTACCTTATCCTCGGTTCAACTATCTCTATAACGAACGGCCTGCCCGTCCCGAGCATCCTTGCGTCTATGTCCTCCCTCCCCGCCGCGTGGAGCTTCGTGTCCCTGCCCCCTGTAACGCCGAGCAGGACGTCTGAGAGGTAGTATTCCACGGACTCCCTCCACTGCCGGCCCGTGTATTCGCACTTCCCGCACCCCCTTCCCCCGCAGTACCTGCACGGCCACTTGCTCTGGGGCATCTCTGCATATTTCCTGTACCTGCCGTAGAGGTATATCGGATTTGAGCGCACGCGGACATCATCCTTCTCCACGTCCACTAGCACCTCAACGTCCGGGCTCTCCGCGTCGTACTCTTTTCCCATTGCCCGTTTTATCCTCTTGCCCACCTCCCTGTTCACGTGCTTCTTGATCGTTTCCGTGTTCTTCACGCCGACGACTTCCCACATCAGCTCTTCCCGGGCGATTAAGTCCTTCGGTACGTGGGTCCCCACCCTGAAAGTCCTGAACACGTAGCCCCTGAGCCCTTTCTCCGCCTTCTCCGCGTATTCGCCGATCTTCGAGAACAGTCCCCTGCAGAAATAGCATTTTTCGGGGGGAGTTTCTCCCAGCCCTAACGCTTCCCTTATTTTCTCCCCCCTCTCCCTGTTGTCCCTACCGTCCACTTCCAGGAACGCCCTGCCGAGGCAGTGGTCACACACCCTGTACCTCTGCAGGAGGTTGCGGGCCCGGTCCAGCACGTCTTCAGGTACCATCGCAGCCACCGTCCAGAATGACTCCCCCGCCGCCCCGGCGCTCTGGGCCAAACTCGCCCAGCAGCACGACGGCGCGGATCGCTGGTACCTCGAGGCGCTTGGCCTCGCGCTGGACCGGCAGCAGGACAAGTTTTTCGGCGCATGGCTCGAGGTGGTCGGCAGCAATTGGGACACGCCGGCCGGCCGCGACATCGTCTGGCGTTCGCGCTCGAAAAAGACGCCCGACCTGCTGGTGAAAATTCTCCTCGACAAGAAAACCAAGGAGGCCGACA
>DQUH01000056.1 GCA_015662385.1 Methanobacteriota archaeon
CCGAGGATGTTGTAGCCCATCCACCCCAGCACCTTTAGATTACGGTAAGCGAACATGGGCGCGAGGGTAGTCTTCACGAGGGTCTCCCCCGTCTTCCCGTCGTTGCCCGCGTGGGGGGCCCTGTTTTCAACTGCGAGCTCCTTCAAGGCGGGGAGATCTGAACCGGCGCTCGGGGTGAAGTTCCCGTAGGGAATCCCGAGCTTCAGCGCGGCGTAGGCGTAGATCATGCTGGCGGTGGCGAACTCTTTCCTGTCCTCCTCTATCATCGTCTCAAACCCGTGGAGCGTCCCGTGGTAGTCCCCGCTGTACTTCGGCACGGGCTCGGTGGACGCCACGTTTACGACCACCGTCTCGCCGTCCCTGAACTCCTTCAGGTCTTTCATTACCGCCCTTACTATCTCCTTCAGGTCCTTCCCTTCCCTCTCCAGCGCCTCTATTTTCCCCAGGCCGTCCACCCCCGGTCCGCAGTTCAGGGCAGTCCCCTTCTTCGCCTTCACCTTTTTCAGCTCGTCCCTCACGCCCTCGAGGACCTCCCTGTCGAAGTGCCTGTTCATCTCCCAGTGTTCTAGGGCTGCGTCGTAGGCGCTGTCCAGCATCCTCACCTCGTGGCCCCCGAACTCGAAGGAGAGCGGGGCGTAGTCTTCGATCCCCTCGAACTCCGGCAGCTCTGAGACCATTCCGGTACCGTCAACCATCCCCTTCTCCAGCGCCTTTGCCCCCACCATGGCGGTGGTGGAGACGGCCCCGTAAGCACCAAGCAGCCATATTTTCATTTCTCTCCCCCAACAACCCTGCCCGCAGGTCTTAATAAAGGGATCACATCCTCCTCAGGACCTCGATGAAGCTGCTGAGCACCCTGTCCCTCAGCCCCTCTACGAACTTGACGCTCCCTGCGCATTCGTGCCCCCCGCCGTCTATGGACGCCTCCGGTATCTTCCTTGCCAGCTCCCCCACGATGCGGTTCAGGTTGAAGCCGTACTTCTCCCCCACCGCGTCCGTTGCCCTTACTATCATGAAGTCCGGCCCGTATCCAACGGTTATCACGGGCGTGTCCTCCCCGTACTTCTTCACCACGTGGTCGTGGGCGAAACCGCAGGTCTTGCCCGGCGGCGGGAACGTGAAGCGGTGGGCGTACCTCTCAACGTCTATGAGGTTGAGCACCACCCCGTTTTCCAGCTTTTCCGTCTTCATCGCGGGGAGCACCGCCTGCATCTGCCTGTCTATCATTTCCTTGGCCCGCCTGTACAGGATGTCTATGATCTTTTCGTGCCGGTAAATCTCCCTCTTGTTCACGGCGAGGATGTCGTCCACGATCCCCCTCCCCCCCATGAACTTCAGGTAGAACGCCTCGAAGTCCATGCAGAGGGCGATCTTTTCCAGGTCCTTGACCGTGTACTCCTTTCCGCTGCCGTAGTTCCTGCTCCACTTTGTCAGGTCCTTCAGGGCGATCTTTACGTACTCCTCCGCCTCCTTTCCCTTTGCGTGGTCCCCCACGGCGGATATCCCCGGCAGGTGCTTGATCTCGTCGCTCACGTCCTTGTTTATCATCCTTGCTACCTCCGTGGCCAGCGCCCCCGCCGTGAGGTTGCTGTCGCCCCCCACGAGGTAGGGGTTGACGTGGCAGGAGACGTAGCTGTCCACCTCCACTTTTCCGCTGACCACCTCGCCCGGGTAGTGGTGGTCTATCACCACCACGTCCGCCCCGAAGGCCAGCGCCTGGGATATTGCGGGTATGTCCTCCTCCGTGCTCCCGTTGTCCGCCAGCACCACCAAGGGCATCTTCTGGCCGAACCTCAGTTTATCCTCCATTGCGTAGACCAGGTCCTTTGTAACGTCTTCGAGCTCGTAGAAGGGGGCTTTCGAGGGGCTCCTCCTGAAGTAGTGCCACTGGGCCTCCACATCTGGGGAGAACTCGCTGAGTATGGGGAGTATCGCCCTTTCAAGCGCGATCCCTGCACAGTACCCGTCCGCGTCCGCGTGGTGCCTTATCACCACGGGCCTGCCGTCCAGTATCGCCCTGCGTATCATCTTCGCCATGCGGGCCATCTTTGGCCTGAGGTCTTCCAGCACGGGGGAGTCCACCAGGAAGGGGATGTCCCTGTACGGCTCCGATTTTTTGTCCAGCTTCTCGTTGATTATTTTTCTCGCTTTTTCCGCCTCTTCCCCCTCCAGCTTCCTAAGCTCCAGCCTCTCTATTTGCAGGTGCCCGTCCCTTATGGACACGATGCCCGTTACGTCTATGATGTCCCCCACCTGCACCTCCGGGTGGGCGCGCAGCCCCGCCACGTCCATCGCTGCAACCCACGCCGTCTCCGTCCCGTCAGTCACGGTGAACACGGTGGGGCCCGGCGTCTGGACTATCTGGATCACCTCCCCCACGATCCGGACCACCTCCCCCCTCATGTCCACCAGGCCCCTGTCCAGTATCTCCTTGATGGTGGTGGGGGGGACTGCCTTCCTTACCTTCTCCACCCTGTACTCCCTGAGGGGGACGTACCTGAAGTCTATCTCCCTCTTCTCGGGCCTTACGTCTATCACCTGCACGACTACCTCGTCGCCCACCTTGAAATCCTCGATCCTCCTGCCCGCCATTTCGCGCTGGCGGAGGAGCCCCCTTGTCTGCTCGTTGAGGGAGACGAACACCCCGTACTTTTCGGTTCTAGTGATGACGCCCTTGTAGAGCTTGCCCACCTTCACGTCTTTTATGTTGCAGAGCCTGTCGAGCTCGTAAACTGTGTTTGAACCGTTTGAACCCATCTGTACCACCCTCCTTTTTTTGGTTTAGAACACGGAGCGGGGATTCGGTGAAAGTGATGACCAGATAATATTGTTATGCTATTTTTTAATAAGTGATTGTGGGGCGGAGGGGCAATATGCTTTATATACCCCCGCCCACACATTTCTGGCGTGCTGAAGCGCCTGAAACACCTCTACCTCCTGATAAACGCCATGCGGGAGATGCAGTCCGACTCCTTCCCCATGGACTCCTTTTACCCGCTCAC
>DQUH01000008.1 GCA_015662385.1 Methanobacteriota archaeon
CGATCCTCGTCGGCGGTGTGAGACCGCGTGTCGATTATCACGGCATTCTTCATCGAAAAGACTACCATACCCGCTATGGACATGGTTTTCCTCCCCCCGGTAATTGATGCCATTACGGGCTCAGCCGGTCTCTTCCTCCTAGGATCCGAGATGACCGCTTCAGAAATCCTGTTAATATCCGCCACCAGCCGCACGAAGTCGTCCGTTGATTTCACGTCGTCAACAGACACCTGTTCAACCCTAACGTAGGGGGGCTGAAAACTGTACCTGCGAATCAAAGCCTGTCTTGCAAGTTCGGCGTACGGGCGGGTCTGGACGGTTGGTATTATGCAAACGGTATCCGGCCTGTGCCCGAAACGCCTGCCAAAGTAGTCCATGGCTTCGCCGACCACGGAAAAGGTGGTCCCCATCAAGACGAAGAGGGTCCCCGCCGCCTGCCCGCCGGGGTGTCCTTTATCGGCAACCATGTATAATTACCCAGTCCGCAGGTTAAAAATGGGGGTGGTCAGGAACAGCTTTAAAAAGGATTTAAGAGGGGAAGCGAAAAGAGTATATTATGCTGTATTTGGTGGGTGTGGGGCTCGTCCCGGAGCACATCACCAAGGAAGCTGTGGAGGCGATAAAGAGGTGCGAGAGGGTACTCCTTGACGTTTACACGGTTCCCGTGCAGGAAGACCAGATAGGCGAGCTGGAAAAGATAGCGGGCAAGAAAATGGAAAGAGCTGAGAGAAAAGTTCTGGAGGACGGCGCGGCGGAGCTGGTGGAGGAGGCGCGGGAGAAAGACGTGGCGGTTGTAACGTTCGGGGACCCTTTGGCTGCGACGACCCACGTTGCGCTAACGCTGACCGCTGAAAAAAAGGGGGTTAGTTGGAAGTACGTCCCGGGGGTGTCCGTCCTGACGTACGTCCCCTCCCGCCTCGGGCTCGAACACTACAAGTTCGGCTGGACGGTGACGGTACCGGAACAGTGGGCGCACGCCCCTTCCTTCTACGAGCGGATACGGGGGAACCTGAAGAGGAGGATGCACACCCTCGTGCTGCTCGACGTGGGGAGCGGGGCAATGAGTATCGTGGAAGGGTTAGAAGCCCTGCTCCACTGGGCTGAAAGGCTGGGGAGGGGCTGGGATAAGGTGGTGGGCGTAGCGAGGGCTGGGCACAGGGACGAAAAGATAGTGTACGGATATCCGGAGGAGCTGATGGAGACGGAGTGGCCGGAACCCCCCCATTCCATCGTGGTGCCCGGTAAGCTACACCCTGTGGAGGAAGAGGCGCTGGGGAGGTTTGTCCGTGGAAAGCGCTGAGGAGAAATGGAGGAGGTACGTGAAGGTAACTGAAGAAGCGCTGAGGAGGGTCAAGGTAGTGGACCCGCGGGGGAACAGGCTCGTGGAGATGTGCAGGAGGTACCTGGAAGACTCCAAGTACTTTGCAGAAAGGGGGGACTACACCACGGCGCTGGCTGCCGTTTCCTACGCCCACGCGTGGATTGATGTGGGCACGTATATCGGTTTATTAAAGGGAGACGACGACCAATTATTTGTGCTCGGTGGTAAAGGTGGTGCTGAGCGCTAAGTACAGGGACGCGTTCCGGCCCTGCCTCGAGGCGCTGGCGCGCTTCGTTGCAGTGCACCCCAACTGGATAACACTAACGGGGGTCGTGCTGGCAGGAATATCGGCGTATTACTACGCGCGGGCGGACTGGGTTGCGGGGAGCGTCGTTGCTGCCCTCGCAGCGCTAGTTGACGCGGTGGACGGAGCCGTGGCCAGGTACTGGAAAAAGGAGAGCAAGTGGGGGGCGTACCTCGACGCAATGTCCGACCGCGTGGTGGAAGGTATAATACTCTTCGGGATAGGGTGGGGCAGCGGGCTCTGGCCACAGGTGTACATAATCATGCTCGCATCATTTCTAATCTCGTACGCCAAAGCAAGGGCAGCCATGGAAATAAACGTGGATAACGTGGACTGGCCGGACCTGTTCGAACGCGCGGAGAGGCTAGCGCTCATAGTGGCGGGGGTACCCATCGCCGCCCAGTTCAGGGACGGCCTGTTCTGGTACCTGACGGTGCTGGCGTTCGCCTTCCTTTTCGTGGGGGTCACCCAGCGGGTGCACCGCGTCTGGAGGAGGATGCGGGAATGAGCTACTATTACGAAGAAAATAACAAATGGAGGCGCATCGTGGCGGGAGCGTTGGTTGCAGCGGCGGTACTCGTTATAACGTTCAAGTACCTGCAGTGCGGGGACGTGTGGGTAAAGTGGGACTCGGAAAGGGTAGAGAGGGGCGACGTGGCGACGCTCTGGGTGCGCGTTAAAAACTGCACCGACAAGACCATGGAGATGGTCGTCGTGAAGGTGGACCCCGTATCCCCGTACCTGCGGGTGTACTCGGAGCAAAACATGTGGAGCAACGAGTTTTACATACCGAAGCTCGCATCGGGGGCAGAGGCTACCGCGAGGTTCGGGGTAGTTGTGGACAGTAACGCCTATGCTGGGGACCACGCGGTGAGGGTAATCGTGGCGATGCCCGGGGAAACCCGCGTGTACGAATCCAAGATAAGGGTGGTTTGATTGGACGACAGGGTACGGAGGTATGCACCGTACGTTGCCGCAGTATTTCTGCTGCTGACCGTAATAGCCGGGATGATCATATACTACAAGGACGTGGAGGCGCTGGGACAGCTCGTGGAACAGTACGGGTACATCGGGCTTTTCCTCGTTGTGTTCATAACCAACGCGTCGCTGTTTGTGGGGATACCAACGCCCACGTACATCATGCTGGCAGTGGCTGCCGGCCTGAACCCCTGGGTTGTAACGGTTGTCGCAGCCCTCGCGAGCGCGCTGGGGGAGAGCACCGGCTACGTCCTGGGCGTCGGGGGCAGGAAAGTAATTGAAAAGAGGTACGGCCACCTCCTGGCCCAGTGGAAGTACCACTTCCGCAAGCACGCGTTCCTTACGACGGTGGTGCTCGCGTCCCTCCCCTTTCCCCCGGACGACGTGGCGGGGATCATAGCGGGGAGCATGGGCTACGACTACAAGCTCTTCCTCCTCGCCACGTTCATAGGCAAGTGCATAAAGTACGGCATAACGGCTGTGCTTACCGTGACGGGAATAAAGATCCTGGATATCGTGTTCTACGACTGATTCCAGAATCTCCTTATGTACGGGACGGGGTCCTCGGTGATGACGGGGTCCCAGTCGCGGGGCAGGGCGCTGTAGTAGTTCTTCCACGTGTACCTCTCGTCCAGGAGCACGATGACGCCCCTGTCTTTCTCTGAACGGATCACCCTGCCCGCCGCCTGCACGGCTTTTGCCACTGCAGGGTAAATGTAACCGTAAGCCCAGCCCTTGCCCATTTTTTCCTCGAAGTATTCTATGATCGCCTTCGTCTCGAGGTTCATCTCCGCCAGCGGGATCCCCACAATCACCGCGGCGAGCAGGTCGGAACCGGGGTAGTCCACGCCCTCCGAAAGGGAACCGCCGGCTACTGCGAAAAGTACTGCTCCGACGCTGCTGTTCGACCGGAAAGAAGACAGAATTGAGGCTACCTCCTCGGGCTTCATGTCCGGTTTCTGGACGAAAAGGGGCCGGCCAGCAAAGTCTGCAAAGGGGAGCACGGAAAAAAGGACGTCGTAAGACGGGAAAAACACCGCCACGTTTCCAGGAACTGCGGAAACGATGCGGCGGAGCTCCCCAGCTATTCGTTCAAACTCCGAAGGGCGCCTCCGGGAGTAGCGGGTTGTAACGCTGGGGACTATGAGGACGAGGCGGTTCTCCCGGGGAAAGGGGGAGGGGTACTCGCGGATGACGGTCCTGGAAGGGTCAAGCCCGAGCAGATCCCTGTACATCTCCCCGGGGGTGAGGGTGCCCGAGACGAGGACGGCGGAGTGGAGCTCGGAAAATATCTCCTCCGAGAGCACCGATGGGTCCAGCGCCTTCCTTGCAACGGAGACTGTGGTCCCGTCCTTCCAGAAATGAATGTAATGGAGGAACGGCCCCTCGCTCTCCGCCCACCCGCTTAAAAAACGGGCTACTTTCAGGAGGGCGCTTTTACCTTTGCCGCTCAGCTCAAGGTACTCGCGCCCGAGGTCCTCAAGCTCTTCCGCAAAGGACGTGAAGTCAAACGGCCACCAGCTGATGAGGTCGGCGCGGTCTATAGCCCGTTCTTCGCCGGGGGCCATCGATGACGCCACGTTCTTCAGGTCCTCCGAAGCTTCGCGGAGAAGGGCGGACACTTCCGGGTCGAGGCCCGCAGCCTCCTTCGCGGCGGACTCAAGGGCCTTTGTTGAAAGGGAATAGGAGATCACTCTGCGGATGCGGTCGGGCAGGTTGTGGGCCTCGTCCACTATGAGGACTACGTCGCTGAGCTTTTTGGAAAGCTTCTTGCGGAATACCTCCCCAGAGCGGGGGGAAAAGAGGTGGTAGTAGTCCCCGATCACCACGTCGGCGTCGGAGAGGAGCTCGGAA
>DQUH01000043.1 GCA_015662385.1 Methanobacteriota archaeon
AACAAGGGTTTGCTGTCCGGCAGGGGGCCCACGGGCGTTGCTGCTGCAGCAGTGTACATTGCAGCACTCCTTAAAGGCGAACGTAGAACCCAAAAGGAAGTTGCCGAGGTCGCCGGCGTTACCGAGGTCACCATCAGGAATAGGTACAGGGAACTGAAGAAAGAATTAAGCATCCCTGTAAACGCTTAAGGCGTAATTTCTTCTATTTTCATCGTCTTTTCTTTTTTGTTTTCACTGTCGTTGGGGTTAACGAAAGCAATGAGGTATGCATCGTCCCCTATTTTCTTTATAATCATGTTGCCCTCAAAGTCATCCAACGTAGCAACTACCGCGTTTAGGCCTGCAGGCATCCCTTTTGTGAACATTCGAGCGTAGTCCAGGACCGTTTTTGCCGTTTCAATGTTCACGCTGCCGTTAGTAGGCGCCAGCACTTCCGTGCCGCAGAGGACGTATACGTAATCGGTACCCAACTCCTTTCGCACTCGGGAAATGTACTTATATACGTCCTCCCCCGGTTGTATCTCAGGCACTTCCATCGATAATATCTGCTAACTCAGTATTTAAGATTTACGCCGCCTGTAAACAGAACCAAGTGGGGCCGCCGGGATTCGAACCCGGGATCTCAGGCACCCCAAGCCTGAATGCTAGGCCAGGCTACACCACGGCCCCCCCTGATCCATAAAGCGACGTTTTCTTAAAACGGTTTGTGTGGTCCTTTCCTGCTACAGCTCTTTCTCCCACTTCAATATGCCGTTGCATTCTTTGACCACGCTAAAACCGAACTTTCTGTAAATCCTGTTGGCTGCGCTGTTGCCGTTTTTCGAATATATTACCGCCTTTTTAAACCCAACAGCTTTCAAAAAGCGGAGTGCGAATTTCAAAAGTTCCGTGCCAATCCCTTTACCCCGTAGCTCTGGCCGGACCGCGAACCCTGCGATTAGTGCCGTATCGCCCCTTTCCGGTTCCATATCTATAAATCCGGCAAACTTGCCGTCTACTTCCGCCACGAAAAAGTAGTGGTTTTCCATGCGCTCAAGGAAAAACGCGTCGGGGTGTTCAATGTAAGGAAACTCCCTGCTACCAAGGGCTATTACTTCCCAGCGGTCCTTCTCTTCAACGAGTCTTATCCGTAAAGGTAGTCCTGAATTTCCCTCTCCGATACCGCACACCCCGCATACTTTAACGCGTACAGCGCAGCACGCAAATATTCTTCGTCTTTCCCAAGAATGCCCTCTTCATAAGCGTAGGCAACAATATCCGCTGAACGGAGCATCAACACATCCCCCGCGAGATCGTGTAGCTCTTCCACGGTATTTTTATCAAGGTGCACCCGGCACCCAACCCTTTTTTGCAGTATGTTTTTTAGTTCAAATGGGTCTTCGAGCAGCAGACGTATAGTTCTTTCATCTACCAGCATAACCCTGTCCGTTAGGGTAGCAAGGGCAACCGCTTCAGCCTCGCCCCTCTGAATGATGCGCAGCGGGCGGTGGTGCACAGTGTATGCGTTGTTGGCCAGCTGTTGAACTCTTCTAGCAATATTTTCGCCTGTTCTCCCCAGTTCAGCTTCCCGAAGGATGCCTGCAGCGATGTACTCGTTTATGCGTAGTGCGGATAGCTTGTACTGTTTCGTACTGCGGGGGAACCGCGACACCTCATTGACCACCCACGGTGGCAGGAATATCTCAAACGGCAGTTTCCGGAGCACCCACAACATGCAAGTATTTGAAAGGGATATCAACGGGCCGGCATCAGCGACTACCCGCATTTAAAAGCCTCCTCAAAGCACTAACCCTTTCCTTTATGCCTGTTCTGGTCTGTTCCTCGTCGTGGACCCGCATCTTCCCGAGGTAGTCATAGAGATCATGCATGTCCGATCCGAAAAGCTTGGCGGCCAGCGACACGGATATGCCCACGGAATAAGCAATTGCAGCCATCTTCGACCTTGCTTTGTCCACCACGTTCTTAACGAAATGGCCGTCCTCAGCGTCTATCTTCCTAATAATCTGTTCGACGCGCTCTATCAAGTTGCCGTCTTTGCCTTTTTCTGCGTCCAGAAGCATGGAGACTATTGCTGCTTTGTACTCTTTCCAGTGGGGGGATCTGCGGAAGTGGGTCTTTGTCAGCATTTTCGAAAGGGAGTAGGCTATAACCGAAAGCTGTGCAGACGCCTTGTCCTGTTCCACGGCCGCCTTTTTTGCCAGCTCCACCGCAATACTCCTCAAGGCCGAGTGATCTTCCACTTCAAAAGCTTTACGGATTTCCGCAATCACCAAGACACCTCTTCCGTACCTCTGAAAGGACGCCCAATATAGCCCGCACCTCCTTATCCGTTTTTGCTCCCCGCCGCAAAACCGCCTGCCACGCGTTAAACGTTTCCCGGGGGTTTCTCCTTCCGACCCAATCAATAAGTTCCTTGAAAAGCGTATCTGCAAGGTCTAAAGCCTCTGCCGTTGGCGGATCCCCTTCAAACTTTCCACCACTTACCTTTTGCACGTATAACTCGTAGAGGATAACCGCAACGGAATGGGAAAGGTTCATCGCGGGGTACTTCGAACTCGTGGGGATCGTGATGGTGAAATCCGCAAGCTCCAGCTCGCTGTTGGTCAGACCACTGGGCTCGCGTCCGAAAAGTATTGCTACCCGCTCGTCGCTTTTCCAATAACTCTTAAACTGTTCTGCAAACTCCCTCGGAGTTATCGGGGTTCTCCTGACCGCTTTCAGGCACGGCTGCGCCGTTGTGGCAGCAACAACTGCACAGCCCCTCACTGCCGACTCAATGCTGTCTACAACCCTCGCTCTTTCAAGAACCTCTTTAGCGTTTACCGCCCAGACCATGGCCTCCTCGTCCAAGGGGGAGACAAGGGGGTCAACCAAGTAAAGTTCGTGCACATCAAAGTTTGACATAAGCCGGGCAACGCTGCCGACGTTCCCCGCGTAGTGGGGCTGGACGAGGACCACCCGGAACACAAAGATAGAAATCGTGGAGGGTTTATATAAAACAGTACTGTAAATATTGGCGATGCGGTGGCTCCTCATAGTTCTATTTATCCCTTTAGTATTTGCGGGGGAGCTCGATGAATTCCTTTCCGTTAACCCTGTAGTACCCGTAACCGTGCACTGCGGGCAGGCTTACCAAGTGTACGTTTACAGGGACAACGGTGCTGTGGACTACGCCCTGGTGTCCCGGGGCAGTGAACCTGTGTTTACGTACAGTGTTTACAAGAAAGTTCTGCAGGCGTACCTGTACAAAGAGCACCTGGCAAAATCTGCCGGGGATATCAGAATACTAACGCCGTCGGCCGCCCCTGCTTTTTCACAACTTCTTTCAAAGATGAAGGACGAAGAATACGAGCTGTCCGTTGCAAAAACGTACATTCAAAAATGCTTTCCAGAACTTACTGCCCAAGTGGACACCATGGATGCCCTGCGGGACGAAATTGTCCAGCGCCTACGCGGATTCGTGTCGGCATTATCTCAAGAAGCGGACCGCCTCGTTAAGTACCTGAAGTCTAAATCGGTGAGCTGTGATTTTAACATAAATATGGGTATCTATGATGACCTCGAGACGGTAATCGATCTACTTCGCACGTACGAGTCGTACTCTGCCCAGCTAAGGGCTTCAATCGCCGTTAAAGAGACTAACTGCGGTCCAGATTTCGTGCAGGCAGCAACATCAGCACTGAAACCGCCGTTTTCCGCAGACCAGTTGCAGTATTTTGCAACCTCTTCCGCCACGGAACGGGAACTGCTGTCATATATCCCGGGCGACCAGGAGATCCGCGCGCTCCTGCAAAAATCCCTGAAAATGTACTGGAAAACACTTTACGAGAAAAAGCTGGACGAACCTGTTGAAACGGCTTTCGGCAGGTCGTCGCTTCGGGATGCCATCCAGTACATCATAACCTCAAACGTGCGGTGGAAAAAGCAAGATCTTGTAAATCTCCTCAGGGAGAGATATGATGAGGCCGTGAGCCTTGCCGTTGAAGGGCGGTACAGGGAAGCGTATGAAACGGCAGCAAACCTCCAAGAACTTGTTGAAGAAATATTCGCGGCAGGTGTTGAAGAAAAAAGGGGTTTCGAGGTGCCAGTGTGGGCGTACGGATTAGTTATAATAACAGCCGGTATTATTGTATGGAAATGGTTGGGGGGGCGTGGTGGAGATGGAGAAGAGCAAGACGATGATACTGCTTACGGTTATGATTACGTTTAGCACCGTACCAGGGGCATTAGCGGAGGTTCTCGTTTCAGCGGACTGTCCTGAAAGCGTATACGCGTATGAGCTCTTTACCTGTAAAGTAACGCTCTACAACGATTCAAAAACCGATACAGTATTGGATCACGCAGTACATTTTAACAAGAAACGCGCGATACCAATATCCGCCGAAGAAAAAGGGGAGACAGCCATTCCAGCACTTACAAAAAAAACGGTGGAGGTCAACGCCTGGGCGAAGAGCATGGGGAGCGACGTTTTTGTGTTTGAGCACGGATACGGAAAGCTCGACAGGCTCTATGGAAAAGTTATCGCCATCACGTCTGCGCCTTTGTACCTCGATCTGGACAGCATCAACGTAACGGCAGGTCAGAGGAACACCGTAAAGGCGGAAATCGTGGGCAAGGGTTATTTCGTCCAGCTAACCGTGGACTACCCCCCCAGTATGATCGGCACGTCCCGTGTCGATGTGGGGGACGTGGAAGGAGCCAAGCCCATAACCCTCGAGATCACTCCAGACCCTTACGCCATAGGTACCACAGATATCGATGTTTACATCAGTTTTTCAGATGAAAGGGGCAACCACACACTCTTACAAAAAATCCCCGTCAGCGTCTCGCCGTCGTACCAGCTCATTGGGGCAGTCATTGTTTTCGCCGCGATCCTCCTCGCAGTTGCGTTCGCAATACATAAACGTTCAAAGTCGTAGCTCTACAACATCGCCGTCATGCAGCTCGTAATCCGGGCCCACTATCTGCCCCGGAAAGCGCGAAGAACCCCATACGCGCGCCTGCTTGGCCTCTTTCCCGTGTAAAACCCTCGCCGCCAAGTCTTTTACCTTGCTCCCCCTTTTCAGCACCACCGGCTCGGGAGATGGGGGCTCCCTCGGCGGTTTAGTGTACACCCGTATCAGCCCCAGCGCACGGAACAGTTCCTCTTTCACCGCTTCCACGTTACCGTTCCTGAACAGCAGTTTGTCCACGTTCGGTATCGAAAGGAAGCGTTCTACGTGCTCCACATCGGCGTAATCTGCCTTGTTGCCAATTAAAACCGCTGGGAGAAAACGCGCAGACTCGTTCACAGCCAGTATGAAGTCCTCCGGAGTTGTATGCTCGAGAAAGGTAACGGTAGCGCTGTGGATACCGTACATCTGCAGGATTTCTATGTATGTCTTCTTATCGCCCTCCATAAAAGTGTCGCCTATGAACTCGAAGCCCCCTGAATACTTTCGCTCGATGCGCACGTTGGGCGGTTTTTTGTTCAGGTAGATGTCCTCGGAGCGGAGGAACTCCACAAGCTCTCTGACCTGCCTGACCGGATCTTCCGTGAGGTCCACCACCAGTATCACCGCGTCGGCCGCGCGGAGGGTGGCAAGACCTATTCTCCCCATTTTGGAGTCCTCGTATCCCTCAAAGTACGATGGGATCTCCACCAGTTGCACTTTGCCCCCTTTAGCGTCCATCATGCCCGGCGTGGGCTCAGTGGTTGCCAGAGGGTAATCGGTCGGCCTCACGGGGGCGTTGGTGAGCTTTGAAAGGAGGTACGTCTTCCCCGAGTTTGGCAGCCCGAAAAGCACCGCCTGGAACCCGTCTTTTGGTATCAGCTGGGTGCTGCCTCCTCCCCTGCGCTCCTTTTCCCTTTGGAGCTCCCTTTTCAGTTCCGCGAGGCGGCGGTAGATGAAGGCCCTCAGCTTCTCGGCGCCCTTGTGTTTTGGCATATGCTTTATCGCTTCCTGGAGTGCTGCCACCTTTTCCTTCACCGTTCTCGCCGAAGAGTACCTTTCCCAGGCCCTCTCAAACTCGGGGGAGGCGTTCACGGGCATGGCTTCACCGCCCCCAGTACGTAAAGCGTTTCAAAGAAGAACCTCCTTTGCGCCAGAACTTCCACGCGGTATCCTAGGCGTTCGAGGGTTTTAACAGTTCTTCCGTGCCCGCTGATAGACGACTGTACGATGAACACAGATCCGCCGGGGTTCAGGTAGCTGTCAAGATCCCTTAAAAACCTGTCTGTGATTGCCCTGCCGTCCCTTCCACCGCTCCAGGCCGGATCGTAGTCGGGGTCGTCCGCAGTTCCGGGGAGATAAGGGGGGTTGAACGCTATTGCGTCGTAGCTACCGCTCACGTTCTCGAAAAGGTCCGACACGAAGGCGTTCAACGTTACACCGTTTTTCTCAGCGTTTAAAACAGTGCACTCCACGGCCCTGGGGTTTATGTCCACCGCCGTAACGTCCCAACCCCCCAGCGCCGCGGTTATTGCTACTATACCGGAGCCACACCCTATTTCCAGGAACCGCCCTCTGCCGGGCCCGGCGGAATTAACAGCGTCTGCCAGCATATAAGAGTCGTCGGAGGGCGGGTAAACGCCCGGGAGCACGTCTATTCTGATTGTTCTCACTGCGGTACCACCTCTATCTTTTTCCCTGCCCTGACCGCAAACTTTATCGCTTCTCCCAGCTCGGTACCCTTCTTCACCTTTATAATCCCCTTCTTTGAAGCCTTCGCGTACCCCGCCTCTTCTCCGTCGATGCGTATTTTCACGAACCTGTTCCTCACGTCTTCCCCGCCGTGTATGACGAAGTGTTTCGGGGTTTCCCGCACAACCACTCCTCCGCCGTTCTCCCTGTCCATTGGCTGCACGTCTATGGCCATACCTATGGCTTTCTCGATGTTGGAGATCCTGGCACCGCCCTTGCCTATTATGTGGGGAATATCTTCTGGATGTGCGTAAAGGGTTACCTTGTTGCCCCGGACCTCCGCACGGAACGGTACGTTCAGCAGCCCTTCCAGCTCCTCCCTTATGGCCCTCTCGGCGTACTTCTCGAGGGGGCGCTTTTCCACCTCGCTGTCCACAGGCACCACGAAGGTCTCCTCGCCGTAGGTGTACATCTCGTATTCGAGGCGGTCGGTCTCAAAGTCGCGCACTTCGACCACCGGCCTCGCCAGGTCTTCGTCGTTCATGCCAGAGGGCACCTTCACGACGAGGTCAAGCTTGTAAACCTTCGCGATATCCCCGGCTTGTATGAATATGATTGTATCTACAACTTGGGGCACCACTCCTAGCTCTATACGGCTGACAAACCGCTGAACCGCTTCTATTGGGCGGGAAGCGTGCACTACGCCGATCATCCCCACTCCAGCCATCCGCATGTCCGCGAACACTTCGAAGTCCTTTGTTTTCCTGACTTCGTCGAACACCGTGTAGTCCGGCCGCAGCAGGAGCAGGAGGTCCCCCGTCCCCTCCATGTCCCCTTCGAGGGGCGCGTACTGGGATATCGAGTCGTCCACCTGCAGGTCCCTCGGGGACTCCATTGTTTTGACGATCTTTCCTTTGCCGGCGTAGAACTCCGCCAGCGCCTGGACGAACGTGCTTTTCCCGGAACCGGGGGGGCCGGCAACGAGTATGCCCTCCGCTTTCTCCTCCAAACGCTTAAGGAGCTTGTCGGATACGCTGTAATCCTCAAGGGTTGTCTTAACAAGCGGTCTGACGATCGTTATCTCCCACGCGTCGGAAAACGGGGGGTGCGCAATCACGATCCTGTATTTCTTGTACTGGACAACGGTGGCACCCTCGTAAGACCTTTCTATGTACGCGTCGGGCTCCGTGGACGCCCTCTCCACGATTTCCTTGGCTATGCGTACCACGTCTTCTTCCGCCATCGGCTCATCGGATATTTTTACGAGTTTAAAGTTGCCGGGCAACCCCTTCTTCGCCATCGGGGGTACCCCCGCGCGCAGGTGGACAGACATTGTCTTGCCGTCAAAGTACCTCACGAACTCGGGGTCGCCGTGAACGGCTTCGGGCCCCACGTACTTTACATTGAGGCCGTACGCCCTCGCCACTTCCGCCTGCACTCGGTCAGAAGTCACGAAAAGGGCGCCCTTCTCCCGTGCCAGATCGCGGATCAGGGCGTCCACCGCGCCGAACTTCCCCCAGCGGATTTCTTCAGGCGTTGGACGCCGGCCCTCGAAACGCAAAACGATCTTCCCCTCGGCAGCCAGGGACTGCAAACGCTTGACCTCGTCAAGCCCCACGAACCCCGTATCTTTTTTCTTGTTTGCAAGCACTTCAAGCTCCGTCATTGTGGCGTTGTGGACTGTTACCTCTGCCCCGCTGAGCTCCCCAGATTCCACGAGGCGGGACACCACCGAGTTGATTACCGCCGACGTATCTGGCACAACAGCCTTCCTCTCCATGTATAAAAACTGCTCCGCAAGGGTATTTAAGGCGATGATGAGGCCTTGCCCCACTGATGGGTGAAGAGACCTTTCAGCCCTGAGCCATTTATAATGATTTCCCGCCCGCTTCATCCATGGAGGCCAGAGTGTACAAAATAAAGGACCGGGCTGCTGCGGAGAAAATACTCGAGGATGACCGCGTAAAACGCTACGGCTACATCCAGCGGGACGGCGCGTTTCTAGGCGTCGGGGACGGGACCTACATATACATAGAGGCGAAGGAGGACGTCTTCGAGTTGATCGAGGGATCGGGGGCCTTCGAGCGCCCGGAAAACGAAGAGGAGATCAAGAAGAAAATAAAGGAAGAGCAGGATTCAGCCACCGGGGCCGTCAATTTCCTCGGCATGTAGTTGCATTACTTTGTTCTCATCCTGCCCCATTTTTCAAGGGCTTTTTTCAGTTCCGGGTGGTCTTCCGCATAGTCCTCGAGCGCAACGCCCTCGAGCACGGCTTCCACCGCCTGCCGCATCGCCCTTGCCCCTGCTTCCGTGCCGTCCGGGTGTCCGTGCACGCCGCCGCCGGCCTGTATAATCACGTCTTTACCGACAATCTCCACGATGTCCGGCACCAGCCCGGGGTGCAGCCCACCGGAAGCGACGGGGAACGTGGGCTTTATGTGGTAGAAGGGGTCCCGGACCGCGTGCACGTTTTTAAGAACCTCCTCCCTGCCCTCGACCATCTTTCCCACCGCGGTACCCACGTGCAGCTGGTCCACCCCGAGCATCCTGTATATGCGCGCCAGTGCTGCCATGCTTATACCGTGCTTTTTGTTGCGGGTAACTGCCCCGTGCATTGCCCTGTGGGCGTGGATTATGAACTCGAAGCCGTAGTTGCGGAACGCCTGCACCGCCGAGAACCCCAATATTACCACGTCCATCATTATGTACTCGTTGCCGGCGTCGTCCACCATTTCCGCCCTCTTTATCATCTCGTCCCACGGCGCCGTAATGTTCACCATGTACCCCTTGCTTTCCCCCGTTTCCTCTTCAGCGAGGTCTTTCTTCTCCAGAACCCTGTACAGGCGGTCTTCAAAACTGCAGAAGTCCTGTCCCACGAGGTTCTCATCGTCTTTAACTATGTCCAGCCCGCCACGCCACGCACTGTACGCGACATCTGCGAACATCTCCGGGGGCAGCCCCACCTTTGGCTTAACGATGGTCCCGAGCAGCGGGCGGTCTTCCACCCCGAGGACCTTCCGCACCCCTTCTATCCCGTAGAGGGGCCCCTTGTACTCCCGGACGACCTCCTCGGGCCACTCTATCCAGTTCAGCCGAAGGTTCTTGACTGCCTTCATACCAAATATGTTGCCGGCGATGGACGCGAGGATCCCGGGCATGTTCCCCCTTTCAAACAGGGCTGACGGGTATGCGATCCTGACGGTCCCGCGCTCTTCGTCCATTTCAAAAACGTGTGGCCTCAGCCGTTCGTAGATCTCCGGCAGCATCGTCTTTACGTCCGTCCAGGTCCCTATGGACGACTCCGTAGCTACCTTGTTTGCCGCGGACTCAAAACTTTCTCCCTCGGCGGGTTCCACATAAAAATCAACAACCACGTCAGATTCCTTGGGCTCATACGTCAAGTCGATGTACTCCCCGGCCATGCTTAGATAGGGGATGCACGGTTTAAATCGCTTTGGTGGGAGATAGGTACTGATGTGCACGCCCCCGGAAATCCCCGTGTCCGTGGCTATACTCGTGGGTACCCTCGCCGCGGCTGTCGTTGTCCGTATCTTGCTCCGCAGAATCCTCCAGCCCCTCACAGGGGTCACAAGAACGGAGCTGGACGACAGCATCGTGACTGCGGTCCAGAACCCCGCTTTCTGGCTGGTGGTCGTCTTTGGTACGTCTTTGGCGCTGAGAAACGCTTTCCCGGAGTACGGAGGTTACATCACCACCGCTGCGGAGATCCTCGCCATCGCGCTGGTGGGCAAGGCGGTCAAGAACATAGTATCAGACGTGCTTTTCGGGAAGTCCATTGAGCTGTTTGATGAGAACACGCGGAAACGCCTGCGTTCCGTAAAGGGGATGGTAGACGCGGTAATATACGTGGCAGTCGTTCTCATGGCCCTCTCGGCTGCGGGGATAGACGTATGGCCGATACTCGCCCCGCTGGGGATCACGGGTGTTGCACTGGGGTTCGCGGTGAAAGACGTTGCTACAAACTACGTTGCAGGCGTGATACTCGCCGTTGACAGGGACTTCACGGCGGGGAAGAAGATTACGATAAAGGAAAAAGGGATCACCGGCGTGATAGAAAATGTGGGGTGGAGGAATACGTACCTGCGGACGGATTCGGGGAACCGCGTCTCCGTCCCGAACTCCACAGTCCTCAACGCCGTAATAATAGAGGAGGATGCCTTGGATGAAAGATGAGCTGAAACAAAAAATAAAAGCTGCGCTGGGGAAGGGCGTGGTCCAATACGTGCCCCCAAAAGAAGTCCTTGAATCCATAATAGAGCAGCTGATCGCAGAGGGAAAGATCCCCCCTCGGGAGAAATGGGGGGAAATCAAGAGGCGCGAAGCACCTCCTGAAGGATCCGAATAGCCTTCTTCGGATCTGCCCTACCCTTTGTTTTCGACACCATCTGCCCCACGAGGAAGTTCAGGGCTTTCTTCTCGCCGGCCCTGTAGTCCTCAACCGCCTTGGGGTTTGCCTTCAATACTTCCAGAGCGATCTCCCTGATCGCCTCGTCACTCAACTGTTCCTGGGCCCCCGGCACGAAGTCCGGGTCGTCGAGGGTTTTTCGCAGGTACTCGATGTACACCGGCTTCGTAATCCTGCCGGTGAAGTAAAGGTCTGCCAGTTTGTAGAAACGGTCCTTCCCCTGCACATCTGCAAAGTAAATGTTCCTGTAGTTGAGCTCCCCCCGGAGGTTCAAACAGAACGACAACGCGTTTTTAACGCCGTGTTTCGCCACCAGCTTCTCAAAAAAGGTTGCCAGCTCCTTGTCAAGGGCGAAGGTCCAGGCAGCACTCCCGTCAATTCCGTACTCCCGCACGAACCTCTCTTTCTTCTGGTGCGGGAGCTCGGGCAGGGCGCTCCGTATCCTTTCAACAGACTCCGCATCTATGCGGTAAGGCGGGATGTCTGGATCCACGATGTACCTGTAGTCGTCAACGCTCTCTTTTTCCCGGAGGCTTACGGTGATGCCCCTCGCCTCGTCCCAGTGGCGCGTCTCCCTTGCTACCCTGCCGCCTGTGCTCAGCACCCTCTTGTGGCGGACGATCTCGTACTTGAGCGCTTTCACCACGCTCTGTATGCTGTTTATGTTTTTCACTTCTACCCGTTCCCCGCCCTCGATACTTATGTTCGCATCAACCCTGAAGCCGATCTGCGGGTAGAGGAGCACGTCAAGATAGTCGAGCACCGCGCGGAGGTGGCGGAGGAAGTCCCTCGCGTCCTCCACGCTCCGGAGGTCCGGTTCCGTAACGATTTCTATCAGCGGTACCCCCGAACGGTTGTAGTCCACCAGCCCCTCGCGGAGCTCGTACCTCCCCGGGTCCTCCTCGATGTGGATCTCCCGTATCCTGACGCCCGCCAGCTCACCGTTCACCGCCAGCGGCTCAGACGTCCGCTGGTAGTTGTTGGGGAGGTCCGGATAGAAGTAGTGCTTGCGGAGGAAACGGAGCGGTTTTTCCACAACATCACAGCCAAGGGCAAGGGCCACCTTCAGCGCCTTCTCGACCGCGTCTTCGTTTATACCATCTGGTTTTGACCCCGGCTGGGCGGTGCAGACCGGGCAGACGTTGGTGTTCGGTTCGGCGTCCAAAAACCTCGTGGAACACGGACAAAAAAGCTTCGATTCCGTCCCCAGCTGAACGTGGATCTCAAACCCTATGCGCACCACGGCCGGCCCTCCTTTTCAAAGAACCTTACAGCGGAAACAAGCAGGGGATCGCTGTACCTTGGCCCCATCAGCTGCACGCCGATGGGCAGCCTCCCTTCCCATCCGCCGGGGAACGTAACCGCCGGAACCCCCAGCAGGTTCGCCGGCACGGTCAGGACGTCGCTCATGTACATCTTGACCGGGTCGTCTATCCGCTCACCTATGGGGAAGGGGAGGTTTGGCACCGTGGGCGAGAGTATCACGTCCACCTGCTGGAACGCGCGGTTGAACATCTCCTGGAGAGCTTTCCTCGCCTTCAATGCCAGGGTGTACCACTTCCCGGCGTTCTCAGCGAGGGATACATAAGTGCCGAGGATTATCCTCCTCTTTACCTCCTTTCCGAACCCTTCCCCCCTGCTACGCGAAACCAGCTCTTGGAGGGTGGACCCGCCAGCCCTGTGGCCGTAAAGGATGCCGTCATACTTCTGCATGGCCGATGCAAACTCAGGGTACACCACGAGGTAATAGACAGGGAGGACCTTTCGCACGTCCGGCAGGTCAACATCCACAACTTCCGCACCTTTTTTCTCAAAGAACTTCAGGGTATGGATAACCGCGCGGCGTACAGGCCCGTCCGCGCCGGCCAGCAGGACGTCAGAAAAGCCGATCTTTATCCCGTCGGGGTTGAAGGCGTCTATGGTGGCAACGAACTCCAGGCGCCGCCTGACCGTCGTCCTGTCCCGCGGGTCGTACCCCTGCAACACGTCCATCGCGAGGGCTACCCCGTACGCGTCCGGAGCGATTGGTCCGGGCACGTCAAGGCTCATGGCGAGGTCGGCGAGCCCGTAGCGGGAAACCATGCCGTAGCTGGGTTTAAGGCCCACCACGCCGTTAAAGCTAGCGGGGTTCCTTATGGACCCGCCGGTATCCGAGGCCAGCGCGAGGTCCACCATCCCCGCGGCGACGGCTGCCCCCGCCCCGGAAGATGACCCCCCTGCCACCCTTTCCGGGTCGTGGGCGTTGCGGGTCGGGCCGAAATAAGAGGTCTCCCCCGACGAACCGCAGGCAAACTCGTCCATGTTCAACTTGCCGAGTATGACGCCGTTGTTGTCAATTATCCGTTCGACGGCGGTGGCGGTGTACGGCGGCACGTAGTTTTCCAACATCTTCGATGCACAGGTCATGGGGACGCCCTTCAGCGCAAAGTTGTCCTTTATCCCCCAAACCAGACCGTAAAACTTGCCGCCCTTGCCGTCTCTGACGAGTCTGTCAACGCGTTTTGCCTGCTCTCTGGCCAGCTCAAGGGTTTTCGTGATAAAGGCGTTGAGCTCGTGGTCCCTTTCCTCGAGGACAGATATTTTCTCCTCGAGGTGCTCAGAGGGGAGCAGCTCCCCGTTCCGCATCCTTCCTACTAGTTCCTCGATCATAGGCATCACAGGTTCGGGGGGACCTTCAAGTAACGGCCCTTTTTCTCTGGAAACTGGGATAGAATCGCGTCGGGATCGTCGAAGGGTCGCACGGTATCTTCACGGTATTCGTTTTCGTTTTCAGTGGCGAACACCGCGGTATCGTCAACGGATGGGATGGACCTCACTACTTCGAGAAAGTCGAGGATCTTATTTAACTGGGGGAGTAGCTCCTGCACCTCGTCGTCGGAAAGGGTGATGCGCGCGAGCTTTGCCACGTGTAGGAGCTCGTCCCTGCTGTCCACCATACCTTATAATTAGTACCAGATCCTGTTTAAAACACCGATGATGAGACTGGCAGTGGGGGCCCGGTGCCCGGAAGGTCCGCTCCTGAGGTTCTATTGATCACCATATCCGTTCAACCCTCTCCTGAACGACCCTGCCAAAGAACTGCAGGGCACTCTTAACAGCTTGGGGGTCCCCTGTGTGAACATGAACCTTTGCCTTGCTACCGTTGCAGACCACCACTATTGAATCCCCGTGCTTCTCAACAGCCGCGCGGATCTTTTCAGCTGTTGCTCCGTTGTTCAGCTCAATGAGGTAGTTGGTGCAGAATAGCACCGGTCCGCCGCTTTTTTCCCCCGTTTCGACCCGGACACCCCTGATACGGTACCCCTCGACGCTGACGCCCAGCGACCGGACGAACCCCTCCACAAGAAGCGTGAACCCGTAGGCGCCGGAATCGATGACCTTCGGCTTGCCCAGTCTCCTCAGCATCTCAGGCGTCCGTTCCAGAGCGGAAAGGGACGCCTGATACACCCCGTGCATGAGTTCCGGAACGGAGTTGTGCGCCCTTGCAAAGCGCCGTGCCCCCTCTGCCGCCTCACGCATTACCGTAAGGATCGTACCCTCCACGGGGTTTGAAACAGCCCTGTACGCCCACTCCTTGCCCTCGCTGAACGCGGCCACCACCGCATCCTTGTCCAGCACTTCCGCCCCGCCCACACCTTCGCTGAAACCCCAGAAAAACTGCGAGATTATCACGCCGGAGTTCCCGCGGGCGGACTCAAGGGCTGCCTCCGCCGCAAGCTCCGCCACCTTTCCGGCGTGCCTGGTGTTCACATCTTTAAGGGCGTCAACGATTCCAGCCACGGTACTGTACATGTTAGTACCTGTATCGCCGTCCGCAACGGGGTACACGTTTATGGCGTTTATGAAGTCCAGTTCCCTGCCTATGAGTTCGGCCGCCAGTTCCAGCCCTTTCTTCAGGTGACGTCCGTCCATCACCTTTCCCCACCCCAGTAGTGCTTCCGCAGCTGGCCCCTTGTAAGGAGCTCGGCCTTTTCAAGGTAGCGCATCCGAACGGGGATGAGGGCCAGCACCAAAGGAGCTGCAACCTCCCCGAAAAGCACTTTTTCAACGATGGGTGTCAGGATGTGGGCTGCCATCGCGCCGACCGCGATGTACCCGCTGAGCAGGTACC
>DQUH01000020.1 GCA_015662385.1 Methanobacteriota archaeon
CTGGAAGCAGGTCTTTCCGCCCTTTTGCTGTTGTTCTTGGGTGTTAAAGCTGCGGTACTGGGGAAATTCTGGGTCGCCTACATGTCTTTCATAGGTGTTGCAGCCCTCCTTGCATTTCTCCTCTTCAACTGGTACCCTGCGAGGGTGTTCCCGGGGGACACCCTGACCTACGCCATGGGGGCGTACGTGGCAGCCCTTGCGATACTGGGAAACCTCGAGGCGTACGCTGTGGCGCTGTTCCCCCTGTTCTTCGTGGAGCTTTTCCTCAAAACCCGTTCGCGCTTCCGGGCCGAGAACTTCGGTGTTCCCGACGAGAACAACCGCCTCCGCCCCCGCTACGACAGGGTGTACTCCCTTACCCACGTTTTCCTCAGACTCCCCGGCATGACCGAGCAGAGGCTCGTGGTCTCCATCCTCTCCCTACAGCTCCTGGTCTCGCTCATTGCCTTTGCCCTATTTTAACTTTTCTACAAAACGTACTAACATGCGCGTTCTCATCACGGGGGGTGCGGGCTTTTTAGGGCTGCACACTGCAAGGGGGTTTGCCAAAAAAGGCTATGACGTACGCCTTCTCGACATAGCCCCAGTGGACCTAGAAGAGTACCCGCCCGGCACCGAGTACGTAAGGGGGGACGTCAGGGACAGGGATACCCTCGAGCGTGCGATGGACGGGGTGGACGTTGTCATCCACGCCGCAGCAGCCCTCCCCCTTTGGAGCCCGGAAGAGATATGGGACGTTAACGTCAACGGGACGAGGGCTGTGCTTGACGTGGCGCTGAAAAAGGGTGTCGACCGCGTCGTCTTCATATCCTCCACTGCCGTTTACGGCGTCCCCGAGGGAGGCCGCGCGGAACGTGAGGACGACCCCCTCCGCGGGGTGGGGCCCTACGGTGAGTCAAAGATAGCGGCGGAACGGGTCTGTGAGGAGTACAGGAAAAAAGGTTTAACCGTGCCCATCCTGCGCCCGAAAACGTTTATAGGTCCTGAGCGCCTCGGAATATTCTCCATCCTCTTCGACTGGATAAAGGACGGAGCGAGGATTCCCATCATCGGCGACGGGAACAACAGGTACCAGCTGCTCGACGTGGACGACCTCGTGGACGCCGAACTGCTCATGGTGGAGGGGGACGGGGAACTCGTGAACGACGTGTTCAACGTGGGTGCTGAACGGTTCGGGACGTGGAACGAGGACCTCGGGGCGCTCATAGACCACGCGGGCACCGGTTCCACCATTCTCCATTTACCCGCCGGTCCCACGAAGTTCATCCTCAGATTCCTCGAAAAGCTGCGGTTGTCCCCCCTCTACGAATGGGCGTACAGTACCGCCGACAGGGACCATTACGTGTCCATTGAGAAGATCGTGAACACGTTTAACTGGCACCCCCGCTACTCCAACGCCGAGTCCCTCATCCGCACGTACGACTGGTTCATCGAGAACTACGACGAGCTGAAGAAAAAAGAGGGGGTAACCCACCGCTCCGTCTGGAAGCAGGGCGTGCTTTCCGTGGTCAAGCGGTTGATGATGATCCGTTTTCCCTTTTGAACGCGCCGGCAGCTGCGCCCACGAGTATCCACAGCCAGTACGAGAAAAGCCGTTCGTAGAGCGTTGCGGCCACCGCCACGTCGTGCGGGACCCCCTTCAGGACGAGCCCCCCCGCCAGCCCGCCCTCGTAAACGCCCAGCCCGCCGGGGAGGAAGGACAGCGCCGAGACGATGTACGCGAGGGACACGAGCGACGCCACCGCAGTGTAGTCGATGGTCCCACCCATTGTATGCACTACGACCCACATCCTCAGAAAGTCGATCCCCCAGAGGACTACCGAGATTCCGAGTATGGCTGCAAACAGCGCCCTGTCCTTCACGATTTTCCTGCTCTCCTCGATGTATTTCCTTAACAGTTCCGGAACCGGCCCCCTGTTGACCTTTCTGTACACGGTATCTGATTCGATCACGGCAAGGAAAGTGCAGATTCCGAGCACCGCTGCTGCGAGAAGGAACGGGTGTACTTCCAACAGTACCAGCGATGCAGCCGTCGCCAGCACGACTACGTCTGCAACCCTCTCCACGGACACGTACGCAGCCATCTCCTCCTTTTTTACTTTCAGCTCCTTTGCCATTACGGCTATTCTCGCGCCCTCCCCCAACGTCCTTGACGGGAAGGAGAGCGCCACCATCAGCCCCACAGCGTATGCCCGCAATATTTCTGCCCAGTTTTTACTGAAGACGAGCTTCATCCGGAGTGCCTGCAGCAGGAACTCTGCGACTACCAGGAATAAACACGCGAAAAACAGCCACGGTGGGGAAGAAACAACGATGTTTACTATTCTTTCCGCTTCTTCCCTGTAGATCATAGCCAGGGCAAGGAGAACCGCTACGAAAACAATTCTCCAGTACTTTTGCAGGCCCACAGGACTTTATCTCTTGAAAGTTTTTATACGCCTTGTTGCAGGTTTTCACGTGAAGCGCTGGGACGTGCCCGTGCTGGCAGTTGCCGTCGCAGCGGTTGTTTTCGTTCTGCTTTATACGAACACCTGGGCGCCGTACCACCTGGACTCCGCTGGATATATTATGAGGGCCGTGGAGTTCTGGGAGGGGAATCTGGAACCCTCGTGGCGGACGGGGTTCGCCCTGATCCTTGCCCCCTTTGTCCCCCTCTACTTTCTAACGGGGAGTTACGACGTCCTCCACGCAGTGTTCGTTTTGCTCACCTTCGCCGGACTTTTTGTCATCTATAATTACTTGCGCAGCGTGTCCGTGCCCGGCGCCCTCTTCGCCCTGCTGCTTTTCATTTCTACTCCTGCAGCCATTTACACGATCAACATCGGGAAGGACGACGTTCTTTTAGTGGGCCTCGCCTTCCTCTCCCTCTTTCTATACAGGAAGTTCCCCCTGCTTTCCGGCATCGCTGCCGCCCTCTGCTTCACTGCAAAGGAACCCTCCGTTTTTCTCCTTGCCCCACTACTCCTGCAAATATTCCCTGATCTATTCTCACGGGAGCGTAACTACAGGCGCGTTTTCCACTTTTTCCTCGGTGTCCTGATCCTCTTCCCCTACGTGATTAACCAAGCGCTGTGGATCCTGACCCCCCAATCCCCGACCATTGGAAAACTGGATCCCTCCTACTTGGCTTACGTTCTTCCCCATCTTCTTAGCGGGTTCGGGCTGGCAGGCGCCACCCTCTTTGTCTTTTCGCTTATATCCCTCCGATCCAAGGAATCAAGACGTGATGTGATCCCTTACCTTCTTCTCTTCCTCGTAAGCGTCGCTGTTCTGGGTTCGAACTCCACCACCACGTACCGCACTGCCATCGTCCCCCTCTCCCTTCTCTTGTTCCCTGCCGTGGTTGCCTTCAGATCCCTTCAGAGGTACTCCCTCCCCCTTGCCGCCCTGGCCGTGCTCATAGCCCTTGCATCCTTCTCTGATGCATTCCCCACGATCTACTTCCGCGGCGCCACGAACCTGCCAGCCCATTTCTCCCGCTCGCTCTCGGAATATAACGCCGGCTACGTCCTGACCATGGACTTCTGCGGTCTGTACCGTTACTACGCGGACCTTAACTGCATCACGCACCCCGTTTACCCGGAACCTTCCGACTACAACGCAGTACTGTCCGAAGTATCCCGGCACATCCCTGACGGCGTTCTCCTGTCCCCCGACTTCTTCGCTTACGCGGACGACAGCTTCGCCAGGTGGTTCCTTTCGGCGGTGGAGCTCCAGCCCCTCGGCTCTGAGTGGTTCGAGGACTACCACGCCGTCCGCCCATATCCCCGGCTCGAGGACACCGGCTGTACCTTCAGGCGCACCGGCAGCCTGAAAATCCTTTCCGTAACTGTTGACAGGGGCGACCTGCTCTGTTTCAGCAACGGTTACCCTTTCGTGGAGAGGGCCCTCGTCTTCCACGACCGCCTCCTTTACGGCGTCAGGAACGTCCCCGTGTACCGGGTGGTAAGGGTTGTTAAATAGATGGTCTTTTTCTACTTAGATGAACCCCTATCTGGAGATCGCCCGCCCCTGGCAGTGGTACAAGAACGTGGTGGTGTTCCTTGCCCTGTTCTTCGCCGGCCGTCTCTTCGATTTTGGGTCCTTGCTCTCAGCTGCCCTTACCTTTGTTTCCCTCTGCCTCCTGTCCTCTGCAGTTTACATCTTTAACGATATCCTCGACGTTGAGAGGGACAGGCTCCACCCCGTGAAACGTAAGCGCCCCCTCCCCTCCGGGAGGCTGTCTGTCTTTTCCGCGACCGTTTTTGGCGCTTTGCTGTTTCTGTCCGGTCTTTCCTTGGCTTTTGCCGTCAGCCCCCTCGTCCTCCTGTCAGCC
>DQUH01000017.1 GCA_015662385.1 Methanobacteriota archaeon
CTCGGCGGCGGTGCTCGTGGCAAGGGGAGACGTATTTATGGTGGAGGCGAAGGGGCAGGGGGGGACAGCCCGGACCGTTGCGCGCAGGGGCGAGAACGTGTCCATAGAAGGTGGGCCGGAAGCAGTGTCCATGTACTCCCTCCCCTTCCTCCAGAACATTGTCAGGCCGGCGGACCCTGACAGCTTCGTCGAGCTCTCCTTCGGCAGCGATACCCCCCTGAAAGTCTCGTATGCAGTAGGGGGCGTTAACCTTACATTCTACCTCGCCCATATGATACTATGAGCTCCTTTTTTGCAGCCCACCCTTTCCTTCCTTCTGCCCGTGCGAGGGCCGAGCGCCTCGGGATCCGGCTGGAGGACATCACGGACGAAGAGCTGGAAATAGCCTCGGCACGCTTGCGCTCCATCCTTTCCGGCAGGCCGGACTACAGCATATTGGACGAGAGGACGGAGCTCCTGCACTACGTAATATTCCGGATATTCGTATCCTTTCTGGGGAGCGAGTACTACTATGGGAAGCTGGGGCGGTTTTACGCTGAGAGGACACGCCGCAACTTCTCCCACGACATCTTCACGGAGCTGGGCATCGACCCCTACGCGGTACCCCTCAGCGCTTACATGAAGTACCGGCACATCTACCCCGAAACGAAGATTTACCACGTTGAGCTGAAAAGAGGCGTTGTCTATCTGACGGACGCCCTCCTCCCGCTCTTTGCAGGGTGCACCGCGTACACCCTCAGCGTTGCGGGGCTGCCCCTTGACGTTTCCGGTGTTCCTGAACGGTTTGCCGAGTACGCAAAGCGCTCCGTTGCCGTCCGCAGGGCCCCCAGGTCTTCCAGGGGGTACGGCTACATAGAGGCGGTGCTTTCCGCATCTGGAATCCCCGACGGGAGGAAGAGGATCATTTTTTACTGGCTGGCGCCCTACCTCGTGACTGTTAAGGGGCTCAGCCCTGACGAGGCGATATCCACGATAAACGAATGGCTGTCCAGGCAGGGCGGGGGCAGGATCCAGCCCTCCTGGGTGAAGGACGAGGTCCTCCTGGCGAAACGCAAGGGCATACGGCCCTGGAGCTTGAAAAAGGTGAGGGAAAGGGACCCGGGCCTCGTGGACATCCTTAAAGGGATGGGGGTGTTGCGGTGAGCGAGGCCGTTGCAAGGATTCTCAGGGACGCTTTCCGGCGGTACTACCAGTCGCACGCTGTCCCTGCTCCCCCCTCCGTGGAGAAAAGGGAGTTCGGGGTCGGTGATTACGGTAGGAAGATCGTCCGCAGGCACATCTCTTTCGTTTCCGAGAGGGAGTTCAGGAGGTACCTCCGGGAGCACGCCCCCCTCTACATATCGTATTCCATAGCCTACTTCAAGAAACCTGACGCCCAGCCCATGGAGGCGAAGGGCATCGAAGGGGCGGACATGATATTCGAGTTTGACGCGGACGAGCTGGGCCTTTTTTCCCCAAACGACCTGTGGCACTGTCCGAACTGCGGTTCCAGGGGCGTAGTCGGGGAGCTAAGGGGGTTCCGCGCCGGCGTCTGTCCAAACTGCGGGGATCCCGCAAAGATAATAATGTTCCCCGACCCCGGGCGTGAAGAACGGCTGAAAGAGGAGGTGGACACCCTCGTAAAGGACTTCCTGATGGGTGATTTTGGCATATCCAGGACCGAAATATCCCTTAACTTTTCCGGGAACCGGGGCTACCACATACACGTAAGGTCCCCCTCTCTCCGCGAGCTGGACAAGGAAGCCAGGCAGGAGATCGTGGACTACGTCACGGGCAGGGGAATAGACGTGCGCTACTTTTTTGACGTGTCAAGGGTGCCCCCTCGGGGCCCAAAACCAACGGACGGCGGGTGGAAGGGAAGGGTGGCCAGGAAGCTCGTGGAGATCCTGTCCGGGGCGAAGGATGCCTCGGAGCTTGTGCGCTTCGGCGTTAGCCCCGCCCTTGCGAGGCGCATAATGCGCGAGCGGGGGCACGTGGTGGAGCTGATAAAAAAGGGGGTGTGGCCGTTCATAGATACAAAAGCTGACGACGCCTTCGCATCCGTTTCGGCGCTGGTGCGGTCCATTTCCCCGTACATGGGCAAGGAAATCGATACGAACACGTCGGTGGACATCCACAGGCTTATCAGAGTGCCGGATACGATCCACGGCGGTACGGGGCTGCTCGCCAAGCGGATACGGGATCTGTGGTCCTTTGATCCGTACAGGGACGCGGTGGCGCTGCCCGAACGGCCTTACCTGAACCTGCACGTTGAATACATACCGGAGTTCGAGTTTGCGGGCGAGGTCTGGGGGCCCCTTGAGGATAAAAATGTGGAGCTGCCACTACATGTTAGCGTGTACCTGCTGAGCAAGGGTGTTGCCAGTTGGAGGTTGACTACACAAGGCTAAGGAATATCTACAGGCTTGAAAAACAGTCGCAGCAGATGTTGACCAAACTCGAACCTGATTTCTACAGGCTTCTGGGGGAGTACCTACGAAAGGAGAAAGAAAAGGTGGCAAAGGCAAGGGAAGAGCAGGACATAGAACGCCTGGTGTACTTTGCAAACCTCGTGAGGCTCGTGGACGACTTTATATCCATCCGCCAGCGCAAGATCGTGCAGCTAGCCCTCACAAGCGTTTTTGAAGAGTCCTGGGAGCCGGAAAACATGGTGGGCTGGGAGAAAGACCTTTACGCTGAGATAGTTGAAACCGTGCGCAGGTACAGGGAGGAAGCCCTCGCAGCTGTCGGCCTGAGGGAAGGGGAGAGAGCAGAAGTGAAGGAAGAGAAGGCTTTAAAGTACATCCGTGTTAAGATCTTACAGGAGATTCCCGAGTTCGTCGGGACGGATTACAAGACTTACGGCCCGTACTCCGGGGGGGAAGTGGTGGAGCTGCCCCCTGAAATCGCCGAAATACTCCTTGCGCGGAACCTTGCAGAGGTGGTGGAGGATGAGAAGGATACCCATGCCCAGGTCTAAGTTCATAGTCGTTAAGTGCCCGAAGTGCGGTAACGAACAGATAGTGTTCAACAAGGCAGCCACAGAGGTAAAATGCCTGACCTGTGGCGAGGTTGTTGCGCAGCCCACCGGCGGCAAAGCAAGAATACTCGGGAAAGTGGTGGAGACGTTAACATGAGCGCGGAAACAGGCCCAAATACTGGTGAGTACGTAATCGTTGTCATAAAAGACATCGTCCCCTACGGCACGTTTGTTGAGCTTCCAGAGTACCCCGGGTACAGGGGTTTCATCCACATCTCCGAGATCTCCACTTCTTGGGTAAAGAACATACGCCACCACGTCAAGGAAGGACAGATGCGCGTCGCCAAGGTGCTCAACGTTTCCCACCAGCGGAAAATGTGTGACCTTTCTCTCAAGCGCGTTTCAGGCGCGATAGAGAAGAGAAAACTGGAAGAACTCCGCAGGAAGAAGCGTGGCAGGGGTTTGCTCCGCGCAGCTGCAAAGATGGCTGCCCGCCCCGAGTCTGAGATCCCGGAAATCGAGAAAAAGCTGGCAGACGCGTTCGGAGACGTCCTCACGGCGTTCGAGGAAGTTGTATTTACGGGCAAGCATGTGCTCGACGGCGTGGACATCTCCGAGGACTGGAAGGCTGCAATAATTGCAATCGCCCAGAAGAGCATAGAGATCCCCCGAAAGACTGTCAGGGCGGACGTTGAGATCCGCGTTCCCGGGCCCTTCGGGGCAAGGGTAATAAGGGAGGCGCTGCTGCGCGCGGAGAAAAAGATAAAGTCCAAGGAACACTCCGAGGCGAAGATATACTACGTGGGTGCCCCCACCTACGCCATCGAGGTTACTACTCCCGACTACAAGAGCGCCGAGAAGCTCCTTGCCGCTGTTTGCGAGGATATCGTGAAGTTTGTTGAGGATAAAGGCGGTTCCGCCCGGTGGGAGCGTGTTGACGCATGAAGCTCCGCCTCCGCAAGTGTCCAAAATGCGGGAGGTACACGCTCCGCGCAGTCTGCCCTTCCTGCGGTTCTGAGACGCGGTCTGCCCATCCCCCCCGTTTTTCCCCCGAGGACAAGTGGGGAGAGTACCGCCGGAAGGCGAAGCTGCACTGGAACCTTATTTAAACAACGGGTACAAGGTATTTTTATGCGCGTGGTGGTGCACGAACGTTCCCTGAGCGCTAAATACTTACTCACCGGGCTCCCAGGGATCGGCCGTGTGGGCCACGTCGCCGCGGCGTACCTGCTGAACAAGATGGAGAACACCCTCGTCGCGGATATCTACTCGGAATACTTCCCCCAGCAGGTGGTGATTGAAAAAGGGGGCGTCCTCCGGCTGGTCCGGAACCAGCTGTACTACGTGAAGGCGGAGGAACCGTTTTTTGTCCTGACCGGCGACTCTCAACCCGTGGGGACCTCCCCTGCGGAGTTTTACAGCTATACCCAGCGCATACTTGAGCTGGTAAAGGGTTTCGGCGTGGAAGAGCTGTACACCCTTGCGGGGATTGACCGGGGCGTCAGGAGGCTGGCGTCCAGACCGGGCGTCGTGGTGGCCGGGACGGACGAGGAGATCGTCCGCCGTTTCCGGGAGCTGGGCGCAAAGGTGGATGACGGGGGCGCGATAACCGGTGCTGCAGGCCTCTTGCTGGGGATGGGAGCACTCGACGGCTTCCGGGGCGCGTGCCTCATGGGGGAGACTTCCGCACAGCTCACCGTGCACGGCGACCCCGGTGCAGCCCTCGCCGTTACCGAGATGGTTTCCAAGCATCTTGGGTTTAGCATCGACCTCTCAGAGCTCGAAAAAGCCGCCGAGGGTTTCGAGGGGCTGCTGAAAAAGATGCTCTCGCCCCCGAAGGAGGAGCCGAAACCCCCCGAGCCCACCGACTACATCCGTTGAAGCAGTGGCGGGGTGCCGGCGGATGATATGCGTCCCCATAGTGGAAAGCAACATAGAAGACGCTGTTGCTGCTGCGGAGGAAGCCCTGAAGCTTGCAGACCTCGTTGAGTTCAGGGCAGACTACTTTACAAGCTTGGAGCGGGAAGACGTTGTGAGAATGGCTGAGTACCCCGCCATCATCACCATACGGGCCCCGTGGGAAGGGGGGCGGTACAGTGGTAATCCACGGGAGAGGATTCGCCTGTACGAGCTGGCGATCGAACACAACGCAGCCTACATAGACGTGGAGCTAAAGGAAAAGATGAACAGGCACCTCGTCAGTTTCAGGGACTCCGTCGGCTCTAAAACCAAAATAATCATTTCTTACCACGACTTCTCTAAAACGCCCGGATATCCGGAGCTTTCAAGCATAGTGGAAGGGGAGCTCCGGATCGGAGATGTGGGAAAATTTGCCACGATGGTCAACACCAAGGAGGACATCCTTACCGTGCTGAGGGTCACCCTGGACTTCAGCGGGAGGGTGATAGGTGTGGGGATGGGCGAAAAGGGTAAAATAACAAGGGTGCTGGCGCCGTACTTTGGTAGCGTGCTCACGTATTCATCCATGAACGGCAAAACGTCCGCCCCTGGCCAGATGGACGTGCTCACCCTGAAGCGTTGCAGGGAAGTTTTGGGTCTATAACCACTGCGCAATGATATATAAACGGGGGGCTTACTTGTATTAATGCGGGGCAGCATCGCCATCAGTATAGCCCTCGCATTCTTTTTCGGGTCGGCAATTCTTTACCTGCTGACATGCAGCTTTTCAGACCTCCCCGCTTACGACGTCCCCCCTTGCACTTCCGAATCTTCCTGTATAAAAGCCACGGGGCTCCACCGCCGCGCCGTGTGGTACGCCCAGCTCGTGGGCCGCGCGTGGTACTATTCCAACGCCACCATGAAGCTTTACGACACCGTCCAAGAGATCTGTTCCCGCGGTGTTGATTTGAGCGCCGTTCCTGAGCTTGTTGCCAAAACCACGTCGAAACTCGCCGGGCCGGCGCAGCGGGCAATATACTTTGCAGACCAGTCGGTGTACCGGCTCGTTCAGGGTATCGCGCACATAGACGGCGAGCTGCACCGTTCCGGAGTTAAGTACACCCCTTACAGCGACGTCCGCCAGTACCACGCCGTCACGTCCAATTTCCTTATGGATTTGAAAATGGGGACAGGGCGCACCCCCCTCTCCCGCGCGGTTCTTGATTACTATACCATCAACGTGGGCCTCCACAGGCTGCTGTTCTCCGCGGATATGCAGATGGAGAACATCGTTAAGATAACATCAAGGTACGGCAGCATGCTGTGGCCCACGATCCCCTTCGCCTTCCCCTTGCTGGTAGTCGGAGCCGAAAAGGTGTTCCGTTCGAGATACAGCGGTAGGGACGTCATAAACGCCTCGGTGGGCCTGGGCTCTTCAGTTTTTTCTGCGGCTGCCCCGGTTCTTAACGGGTACTATGCGGCGCTCGAGCGGTACGACAGGAAAGCAGAAGAGATTCTGGAGAGCTCTTTACAGCTAAAAAACGAGATCTACGGGCTCGCGGCCAGGCTGGAGACCATCGGAGCCACCGGTTTCACCTCTGAACTTCTCTCTTTCTTACCAGGTTCAACCCTCCGCGAAGCCAGTATTGTCCAGCAGCCTGACCGGTTGCCCTCCGAGGCTAGGATCCGTGCGGGGGCGCTGTATCGGTCCGTCCTTGGGGAAGTTACCAAGTACCGGCTAAGGGACGACAACTACTTCCTCTCCCTTTACACGGCGGAGGAGAAACGCAGGGAAATGCAGGAAATAAGGGACGACCTGTTGAAGTACTTGGAAGAATACGAATCCCTTGTGAGGGGATGTTACGCAACCGTGTCCAAGTACAAGCCCCGTTCTTCTTACGTGTCCAACGCGCTCAGGGGATACGCAACTCTCCTGAAAGAGAACCCCAGCATACCTGCCTGTGCTGACGCCCTCAGGCTGATAGCGCTTGATAATAACTACGCGTCCAACGAGAAGATCCTTGAATCGTGCGAGCGGGAGGTATCCTGCGGCAGCGCGCTCCCCCACGACTACCCCTGTACTTCTGGCACAGTGGAAGAAAGGATAGCCTGCTGTTTAGCGTACAGGGAGAGGAAATCCCTTGACCTGAAGGCCAGCGATGCCTACGCCCACTACTCCGATCTAAGACTTGCGCTAGAATCCCTTCTTTCTTATTACGACGATCCCAAGATCCGTGCAGAATACCTGGAGCTGCCGACGGACTTCATCTGCGAGTCCCACTTGTTTGATGCCGTTTCCAGGGCTACGAAGCTGTACCTCCAGCTCAGGAAGAACGCTTCAAAACACGTTGCACCCGTTATGGACGTGAACGGCTACCTGGACTCGAAAAACGTGTCCACTATCCGGCTTCGTTTCGCCCTCGATGCCGGCGGCGCAGACCTAGTAGTGGACTACGAACTGCCCTTCCAGGTCCTCGCATACCGGGTTGTCCAGTCGGACGGCCTTGCCGTTACCATTACCCCCGACGGCAGGACGGCGGTCCTCCGCGGTAGCGGGCGGGCTGAGGTGGAGGCGCAGGTGATGCCCGTACCCCTCGACGTTGAGGAGCTGGGCAGTGGCGACGGATACGTCTATCTCCGGATAGTCAACGACAAACCGTTGCCGATACGCCATAAAATTTCAGGGAGCCTAATATCAGGTAGCTCAAACGTGCGGTGGGAAGGGGGCTACGTGTACTTTGACGGCGCCGGTGAAGCAGTCGTGGCTGTGGGCGCAGTGGAGATGAACTACGTGCTCGAGGGCAACACCCTTTACGTCTACGTCAGGAATACGGGGGAGCACGAGTACGACGGCAGCGTTCTTATACCCTACTCGGGGGAAGATCTTCCGAAAAAATGCAAGCCGTTCGGGGATGCCACCCTCTGTTCCCTGCGCCTCAAGCCCTTCAGCGAAGAGAGCATAGAGATTGACGGCGTTTTCGGGGGCGCGGATGCCACACTGTCTTTTGAGAAGGTGCCGCCCCCGGAGTTTAACGGCGGTTCGCTACCAGCGTTCAGCACCCCGGTTCCCACGGAGCAGAACGCTGTAAAATCTATGAAAAAACGCGTGCTCGAGGTATTGTCCGAGCTGGAGAGTTATTACAGGAGGGCCAAGGAGCTAAACGTTACCGATTTCCTCCCTTTTTCACTTGATGCCGTCAA
>DQUH01000005.1 GCA_015662385.1 Methanobacteriota archaeon
CGAAGCTGCTTCTCTTCATGCTAGTAAAAAATTCCAGAATTTTTTAAACATTTTGCAAACAATCAAGAATTCGAATTTTTGCTGATGTGAGCGACCAGTTTGAGCCTCTACAGGAGAGTTGATGGCGGATTTGGGCTTTTGCCCATATAAACTACCAGAGGAGGTGATCCGTCCGCAGGTTCCCCTACGGACACCTTGTTACGACTTAGCCCCCCTCGCGGACCCCGGAATCGACGAACCCCAAAAGGAGCTCGCCTCAACCAGAACCCACTCGGCTGGCTTGACGGGCAGTGTGTGCAAGGAGCAGGGACGTATTCACCGCGCGATAGTGACGCGCGATTACTGGGGATTCCACCTTCACGCGGGCGAGTTCCAGCCCGCGATCCGAACCGGGGCCGGGTTTAAGGGATTGGCTCCCCCTTTCGGGGTTGCTTCCCATTGTCCCGGCCAATGTAGGGCGCGTGTAGCCCGGGAGATTCGGGGCATACTGACCTACCGTCGCCCGCTCCTTCCTCCGACTTACGCCGGCAGTCCCCCTAGAGTGCCGGGATCCCAAGGGATCCCGTCGCAACTAGGGGCGCGGGTCTCGCTCGTTGCCTGACTTAACAGGACACTTCACAGCACGAGCTGACGATGGCCATGCACCACCTCTCGACGAGTCAGGTAAGCCCTTCAGACTGACCTTCACCCTGCCGTCTCCCCCGGTGAGGTGTGTGGCGTTGAGTCCAATTGAACCGCACCCTCCACCCCTTGTAGTGCTCCCCCGCCAATTCCTTTAGGTTTCAGCCTTGCGGCCGTACTCCCCAGGCGGCGGACTTAACGGCTTCCCTCCGGCACCGGGCGAGCTCGTAGCTCGCCCGACACCTAGTCCGCATGGTTGACAGCTGGGACTACCCGGGTCTCTAATCCGGTTTGATCCCCCAGCTTTCGTCCCTCACCGTCGGACCCGTTCTGACCGAGCGCCTTCGCCACAGGTGGTCCTCCCAGGATTATAGGATTTTACCCCTACCCCAGGAATACCCTCGGTCTCTCCCGGTCCCGAGCCCAGCAGTATCCCCGGCGGTCGACGGGTTAAGCCCGCCGATTTAACCGAGGACTTACTGGGCCGGCTACGGACGCTTTAGGCCCAATATTCGCGGGTACCACTCGCGGAGCGACGTGTTACCGCGGCGGCTGCCACGCGCCTTGCCCCCCGCTTATTCCCCCGGCTGTTTACACCGGGGAAAAGCCGGAGAGGTTGCCCCCTCCGGCACTCGGGGTCACCCCGTCACGGTTTCCCGCATTGCGGAGGTTTCGCGCCTGCTGCACCCCGTAGGGCTAGGCCCCTTGTCTCAGTGGCCTTCTGGGGGCTCCCGCTCACACGGCCCCTACGGATCGTCGGCTTGGTGGGCCGTTACCCCACCAACTACCTAATCCGCCGCAGCCCCATCCTCGGGCGGTAACCGCGGGCATGGCGCGGCACCCTTTCGGTGAGGGGCATCCCAGCACACCTCACCTATGGGGGATTAGCCCCAGTTTCCCGGGGTTATCCCCCTCCCGAGGGTAGGTTGGCCACGTGTTACTCAGCCGTCCGCCGGGACCAGCCAGCCCTGGCCCCACGGCTTGCATGGCTTAGTCCGACCCCGATAGCAGTACCCTCCAGCAGGATCAACTGGAGTTGGCCGCAAGGCAGCTCGCGAGGGAGCTTGCCCTGCTTGTTGGGTTAAAAGGAATTCTTCATCGGCTAGCGCCTCCGAGTCAAGCCAGAAGATCATTCTCTCCTGCGGGGTTGACTCCTGGCCGCCCACATCAGACCCGAGTGTGAGCGTGAGAAACTCGGATCCTCATGGAGTGTCGCCGCACGCGGACACCGATGTGTTCATCCCGGGCTTATGCCCAGTCCCGGGCAACGCCCGTGCGGCAATATTCTTATTACTCCGTCATGTTTAAAAGCGTATCTTTCCCCTTCCCCTGTACGCCTTCCACAGCATCTCCACCCTTTCCGCCGTTACGTAGTCGTGGTGCCTGTACCCCCCACCCATGGACTTCGGTATGTGCAGCAGCTCGTGAATGATGATCTTTTCTTTTTCGTTTTGGTGCAGCCTGTCGAACCGTTCCGCTATGACCTCTATTACGTAGTGTGCGGGGATCCCGAGCGTTTTCTGGAATACCTTTGGAAGCCCGCGCACCCTCGCGACCGCCCTGGATTTTGAACCGCGTGTCCGGACGAAGTGGATCCTCGAGAAGTCCAGCCAGTCCATCCCCGTTTTCTCTGCAATTTTTACTGCCAGGCGCCTGACGTCAGGGGCTTGCTCGTATCTCACGTTTAATAATTTACCCGTTTTTGTTAAATACTGTGGTGGACGAGTCTGCGGTGGTGAAGGCTTTAAAAACCGTTTACGACGTAGAAATCCCTGTGAACGTTTACGATTTGGGCCTTATCAGGGAAATACGGGTTGACGGCAGCCGCGTTTACGTGAAGATGACCTGGACCTCTCCCCTCTGCCCCTACGGCCCGTTGATGACTAAGATGGTGGAGGACGCGATAAGGGGTGTAAAGGGGGTAAAGGAAGTGAGTGTAGACGTGGAGCTCGACCCCCCCTGGACGCCGGAGGAACTCACGGAGGATGGCAGAAAGCAGATGGAAATGCTTTTTGGGAGGGATGCCGTGACGCGCTGGCTTGGCGGACAGAAATAATTACACCGGCTCCCACCCGCCTCCCCATTCCGCTTTCAACAGTTTCTCTTCCCTCCCGTCCTTTACGATCTCCACCGTGGCCCTGTCCCCTTCCAGCTCCAGGAACGCCACGCTCTCCGGTTCGCCCCGGGTCGCCCCGCCCCACGCTCCAGTGGCAGTCCCCGGGTTGACGAATATCTTGCCCCCGTACTCGTACGCTGTCCTTTTATGCGTGTGGCCGAAGACAACGATGTCTGCCCCTGCTACTTCCCCCCACCTCAGTAGTTTTACTGGATCTCCCCTCGGCTTGACCTCCGTGCTGTGGAAAAGGAAGATCCTGTGCCCCTCAGCGCTTACCGTCAGGTATTCTGGAAGGTCTACGGCGTCCACGTTCCCCCGCACGGCGTACGTCTTCGCGTGGCTTTCCAAGTAGTGGATAACAGAGTATTCCGTTGCGTCCCCCGTGAAGAGCACCGCGTCGTAGTCCCGTTCTTCCACAGTTTCTTTCACCCACTCTGGGAGCGAGGCCGCCCTGTCCGGCACGTGGGTGTCCCCCAGTACCAAGAACCTCATATTCCTACCTCCCCGTCACTATTTTCACAACGTCCCCGTTTTCCAGCACGTGGTCCTTGCCTATCCTCCGCTTCGTCCTCGCGTCGACCGCCGCCACGAACCTTTCCCCTACCTCCGTGTGGATTCTGTACGCCAAGTCCAAGGCTGTAGCGTCCGGCGGCAGGAGGTACGCGTCGGGCAGGACGTTCCCCTTCCCGTCCGTCCACCTGTTCTCGTCCTCTACGGGGTAAACAACTTTGTACCCCAGCACGTCAAAAACTGCCCTGTTCAGCACCTGCTGTACCCCCGTGCTCCCGAAAGGTTCTAATACCCTTTCTTTTATGTACTCCAGCCCCTCCCTCTGCCGAGGCGACATTTCCCTGACCTCTTCGAAACTCCCGTCCCCCGGGACGTACCGGATGTACCCGCCCCTTGCCGCTTTCCTGAGGGTGTACTCCGCCACGCCAGAGGTGGGGACAACGTTGGAATACTTTCTCTGGAGCTCCTTCACGTTGTCCGGGGCAGGGTCCACGTCAACCTTGTTCGCCGCGATGATTATAGGTTTGAACTTCAGCAGCTCTTCAGCCCACTCCCTTTCCTTCCCCTCTGGGTACCCCAGGCGGTCAACGATCCTTTCTACCTTTGCCGGTCCGATCCCCAGCCCCGTGAAGTACCCTGTGATCTCCCCCTTGTCCGGCTTTTTCTTCACCTTTTCCCACGCTTTTCTTACGATCTCCTCGAACCACGCCAGCAGTTCCTCCCTCAGGAACTCCACGTCTTCAGAGGGGTCCCTTTCCCCGGGCCTGATGGGGTTGCCCTCCGCGTCCGTACCCCCCGAAGCGTCCACTACATGTATTAACACGTCTGCCCTCCTCAGCTCGTCTAAGAACCTGTTCCCCAGCCCTTTCCCCTCGTGAGCCCCCGGCACCAGCCCTGCAACGTCTATTATCTCCACCGGGACGAACCGGTTTCCCTCCAAACAAAACCCATGGTTTGGCTGGCATTCCTTCCCGATTTCCGTGTGGGGGCACTTCGTCCGCACCCACGTGACCCCCACGTTCGGCTCTATCGTGGTGAAGGGGTACGGCGCGGTCTTCGCCGACTGCTCAGTCGCAGCGTTGAAGAACGTCGTCTTGCCCGAGGACGGTTTCCCCACAATCCCGATGAGCATGGAAAAAACTGAAGAAAACCGTTTTTATCAGGGGACGATCAGTTCACAGTCTTTGTACTTTTTCTTGCCGTCATATACTGGCTTAAACGCCTTTTCTACAAAATATTTTATATATGGTATTTTCCCGTATGTGATTGTTTCGTTTGTGTTGTTGTTCACTACATTTACTTCAATGTAATATTCCCCAATAATATATCCCTCGAGCACCTCGGAACGTCCGCTGCTGGTGTCTGCCCTTTTGCAGATACAGTAAGCTTTCTTGTTTTCAGAATACTTTAACCTGGCCACCATGGTTATGTCTGTGGGCACCATTCTGTTTACGTCTAACACCCATTTCTCGAGCTGGTCGCGTAGTTTTACGTTTACGTAACCGTTAACGTTA
>DQUH01000042.1 GCA_015662385.1 Methanobacteriota archaeon
CGAGTCGCCCCCTGCGGACATGATCGGTCGGCTCATACGGAAGGTATTCACGTGCTACAGGTTACCGTACATCTCCATAACGCCCACGTTCAGCATCTGTCCAATACACGGCTACATCCCCGGCTACCACCAGTACTGTCCGTACCCGCACACGGAGGAGGAATTACGAAAAGCAGGGCTGCTGAGGGACGAGGTAGCTACCGACATCATTAAATTCAGTGTGGGTTAAGAGGCTGAACCCGGGGCAGACTTATACATAAAAACAGGTATCAAATCTGAACGTGCACGCATAAAGCCAAACCAACCCATTACCATAACAGCGAGGGAGGCGATGCGCATGAAGGTTTACAGCCCAGAGGAGTTCCCCGTAGCTGTGGAGGTTTACTCCAGGGTTGTCGGCTATCTCCGGCCGGTAAACCAGTGGAGCGACGGGAAGCAGGCGGAGTTTTTTGACAGGAAAACCTTTGACAGGGTTTTCGCGGGGCTCTAGCCCCGCGGGTGCTCTTTATGTTTGTAGGGGGTGTAATACACTTCACACTAATAGATTTCCCCGGGAGGATTGCCTGCACCGTTTTCACGGTGGGGTGCACGTTCCGCTGTCCGTTCTGCTACAACAAAGACCTTGTTCTGGGCAACGTCAGTGGCACAGATGTAAACGCTTTCTTCCAATGGCTTGAAAGCAGAAAGGGGAAGATAGAGGGAGTTGTGGTAACAGGCGGTGAGCCAACGATACAGAAAGACCTTCCAGCGTTCCTGGAGAGGATAAAAGGTATGGGGTTCGACACGAAGCTCGACACAAACGGGGCTGATCCGGCCATGCTGAAAAAACTCCTGGAACTAGACCTTTTGGACTATGTGGCCATGGACGTAAAGGCTCCCTTCGACGCGGAAAAGTTCTCAAGGGTTACAGGCGTCAAGGAAAGGGTGGAAGACGTTATGAAAAAAGTGGCGGAAAGCGTTGATATCCTCCTGGAATCAGGCATCCCGTATGAGTTCAGAACCACGGTTGTCCCGACGCTCCACGGAGAGGAAGAGATAAGGGGGATGGGGGAAATTATAAGGGGGGCGCGGCTGTGGGCGTTACAGGGGTTCAGGCCGGAACAAAACCTCATAGACCCAAAAATGAAAAGCGTCAAGCCGTATCCGCCGAAGGTTATGCAAAGGTTTGCCGACATAGCACGGGAATACGTGGCGCGGGTGGAACTGCGGGGCGTCTGACCCGCGCACGACCACGCAGAGCGCCAGGGGTAGTAAAAAACTCTCGCTTTTAACAACTTCTGATCAGTTAGCCACATGTACTTCGACAGGAACGCCATGAACATGCTGCGGAAGATGGGGCTAAAGGTAGAAGAGATCCAGGCGAAAAGGGTAATCATCGAAACGGAGAGCGGGAAGATAGTTTTTGAAGCCCCCCAGGTGGTAAAAACATCACTACAAGGGCAGGAAGCGTACCAGGTAATAGGTAAGCCAGAGGTTGTAGAGGAAATAAACGAAGAGGACGTACAGCTGGTAATGGAGAAGACTGGGGCTACGAGGGAAGAGGCAGAAAAGGCGCTCAAAGAAACGGGGGGCGACATAGTGGAAGCAATAATGAAGCTTACCGGGTAGCCCCTACCTTATCACCTCCACTGCATAGGCAAAATACGTGCCATCAGGGTTTACGGTCAGAAAGTACTCAACAGGTACAAAAGAACCCACGCTACGGTGTGGAAAAACGTGGCCGTATGCTCGTAAAGTTGTGGTTTTCCCGCCAACGTCTGCATTTATTTCCAGCACCGCGTCCCTGTACCACACGATGCCCCTGCTGTCGAGGATATCAGCAGTAGCATTCACGTCCAGGGGCTCTATGTAAACGTACGGGCCGTTAGCGTTAACGACCTTTAGGCCGTTAGTGTCTGCCGGAGACACAAGCATCCAGCGCTTGTCAACGAACTCAACAACCCTGCCGAAACCAAAACCGGAGTAATCGCCTGGAGGAAGCAGCTGTGGGCGAAAAGGGGCATATACCAGGACGGCGGCGCTGGACATTGCGATGAAAAGGGCTACAACCAAACCAAGCGTTTTATTTCTTTCCATGTAGTTATGCTATAGTCAAAACGTTTTAAGGTGGGCGTCATGGCCAGAGTTCTGCTAATTGCATACGAAGGTAAGGAAAAAGAAAGTGGAAAGGTTTTCGACCGGGTGGAGGAAGAAGAACCCTACCCTGTAATACTGGGGGAAGACTCACTCATTCCGGGTCTGGCAGAAGCGCTGGAAAATATGAAGGAGGGGGAAGAGCAGGAAATAGAGCTTCCCCCTGAAAAGGCGTTCGGGGAGCGAAAGAAGGAGCTCGTGGTAATCATACCAGAAAAGGAATTCCGTAAGAGGGGTGTTGTCCCCGTTCCGGGGCTCGTCATAGAAGCAGACGGGAGATCGGGAAAAATACTCTCTGTCTCGGGCGGACGCGTTCAGGTGGACTTCAACCACGAGCTTGCCGGGAAAACTGTTGTTTACCGGGTCAAAGTCCTGGCAGAACTTAAGAAACCAGAGGAGGTTGCTGAAGCACTGTTCAGGCGGTTTATGAGGAGCAAACTCGAAAAAGTATCCTTTAAAGACGGCGTCCTGGAGGTTGTATACACCCCGGGGAACACCAGCGACAAAAACGTTCAGAAATTACTCTACGTAGCATCGGTACTAAAAGCGGTTCCCGAAGTGAAAGAGGTCAGAATTACAGAAAGGTACGTGAGGAAGGATCAGGGAGAATCCTGATAGAAATACCTCCTGTCGGCACCGCCCTCCTCCGCGCCCCGTACCTCCTCGAAGACAACTTGGGCAATGCGTGCGCCGGGCCAGAGGCGGATGGGACGGGGGGAGAGGTTGACGATCTCAAGAATCTGGTGGTTGGACACCCCGGGCTGTATGAGGTTTGACGAGACGTGTACGAGCAGACCGACACGGGCAAAGCGGGATCGCCCCGATATCCACCCCATCACCCTGTTGGAAAGCGTTATGCGCTCGCGGGTGATTCCAAGCACCAGCTGACCAGGTAAAATTTCTATGGGGCCACCACCGGTGTCCACGACCTCCCCGTACACCGCAGGGTCAAAGGAATCGTCCCTAATATCGATGAACTCCTCGAAACGGTCAAATATCCTGAACTTGCAACCGAGCGCCACGTCGTACGACGCAGGCCCCAATGCACTGCTATCAAAAGGATCTATACGTATATCTCCGGATTCAATAAGTTCCAAGACGGCGCGTCTGCCGAGAATCATGCCATGAGATGGTGGCAACCGTTTAAAACAATTACCTCCCCTTTCAATACGTCGTATTCTGAGGTGTTCTTATGGAGGCCAAGAAAGGTACAACGACGGTTGGCATAGCGGGAAAAGATTTCGTAGTCCTCGCCGCCGACAAGATGGCATCCATGGGGGATCTTGCGGCGGACCTGAACACGCGGAAAGTGTTCAAAGTATCAGACCACATTGCCATTACCACCGCCGGAATGGTGGGCGACCTGCAGATACTGACGCGCTTCTTAAAGGCAAAGATCAACAGAATGAGGATAGAAGAAGGAGAAGAACCCGCCCCCAGACGCGTGGCGACGTACCTAGGAACGCTGCTCAATGCCAGCAAATATTTCCCATACTGGGTGCAGCTCGTTCTGGGGGGCTACGTGAAAGAACCGTACCTGGCAAGCATAGACATGGCAGGTGGCGTCACGGACAATGAGCCCGTAACAGCCACGGGGTCTGGAAGTCCGGTAGCTTACGGTGTTCTGGAAGCAAACTACAGGGAAGACCTTGGGGAAAGGGAAGGAATCGAACTGGCGGTCAGGGCAATAGAGGCTGCGCGGATAAGGAACACTTTCACGGGGGGGAGAGAACCGGGAATCGACGTGGCTGTTGTCAACGAAAGGGGTGTCCGGTTGCTGAGCCCTGAAGAGGTAATGGAAATCAAGAAGTCCCTCACCTAAGCGGAGGGATAACCTGTGGAAAAAGAGCTTTTGAAAAAAATAGTGGAAATTGTTGGCGAGGAAGCGGGGGTAACGAAGGTTGAACCCGAAGGGCCGGAGCTCGGGGTATACACAAGAAACCCCATGTATTTTCTGGAGAACGAAAACGCCGTTGCATCCATTGCCGCAGCGCTCAAAAAAAGGGTGAGTATCAGGAGCGATCCCTCCATACTCGCCCCTCCCGAACACGCCAAGGACGTAATACTCGCTACGGTGCCGGAAGAAGCAGGAATAACTGACATACAGTTTGTTCCAGAAATGGGAACAGCATACATAGAAGCGAAGAAACCGGGGCTTGTAATCGGAAAGGGTGGGGAGACGCTCAAAAAGATCGTTGGACAGACGGGCTGGCTCCCCAACGTATGCAGGGCCCCCGCCATGGAAAGCAACATACTGAAAGGCGTCAGGAAGATCCTAATCAAGCACGTAAAGGAGAGGAAGAAATTCTACAAGAAGGTGTACGTTAGGATAAACAGGCCGAAGAGCACGGATAAGGAGTGGGTAAGGGTACATTTCCTGGGTGCTTCCCGGTTCGTGGGGAGGTCCGCACAGCTCGTCGAAACCCCTGAAAGCAAGATACTTGTGGACGCAGGCGTGGACATCTCGGGAAACGGGCCCATGTTCCCGGAACTGGAAGCACTAAGGATGCCCCTCGATGAAATAGACGCGGTGGTAATAACCCACGCGCACCTAGACCACTCCGGCATGGTGCCGTACCTGCTCAAGCTCGGTTATGACGGGCCAATATACGCAACTCCACCAACAAGGGACCTGTCTGCCCTGCTCCAGTTCGACTTCGTTGACGTGCTAACAAAGGATGGGGTCGAGGCGCCGTACTCGGAACGCTGGGTAAAAGAAGCGGCCATAAAGACGATAACGAGAAACTACGGAGAGGTAACAGATATTGCACCGGACATCAGGATAACGTTCCACAACGCCGGCCACATACTGGGGTCTGCCACCGTACACATGCATATAGGCCAGGGGTTCCACAACATTGTGTTCACGGGGGATATAAAGTACGGCTTTTCGTGGCTCCACAACCCCGCGGACACCAAATACCCCCGGGTGGACACGGTGGTAATAGAAAGTACTTACGGAGCGAGGGACGACGTCCACCCTCCGAGAAAAGAGACGGAAGCGATGCTCGAGAAACTCCTCAGAGAAACCATGGAAAAAGGCGGTAAATTACTGATCCCGGCCTTCGCCGTTGGACGCGCGCAGGAAATAATGCTCACCCTGGAAGCGATGTACCGCAAAAACGACTACGACTGGCCGATATACGTTGACGGTATGATAAAAGAGGCGTCCGCAATATACACGGCGTACCCCGAATATCTAAAGAAGGACGTCCAGAGGAGAATCCTTTCCAGCGATTCGCCCTTCGAAATGGAGCATTTCGTTTACGTGGACAGCTACGCAAAACGGGACGAAATAATAGAGGGCGGACCTGCAGTGATCATCGCCCCCTCCGGGTCCCTTACAGGGGGCCCCGCCGTGGACTACTTCCAGAGGATCGCAGAAGACGAAAAAAATGCGATTGCACTGGTCGGGTACCAGTTTGAAATGTCCCTTGGCAGGAAACTCCAGAAAGGGATAAAAGAGATACCCATGAAGGTAAACGGGGGAAAGATGAAGGCAATACACGTGGCTGCAAAAGTTGAAACGCTCCACGGGTTTTCAGGGCACTCTGACAGGAGGCAGCTGGAGGCTTTCGTACGCCACCTGCCGCAAAGACCTTCCAGGATCCTGACAGTCCACGGGGAAGAGGAAAAATGCGTTGCCCTTGCGAGGGATCTGGGGAGGAGCCTGAGGGTAGAATCGTACGCCCCGAGGTTGCTGGACGTCCTAAGGCTCAGGTGAGGCTGGAGATATAATGAGGTTGGTGATCACCGGCGTCCCAGGGACAGGTAAAACCAGCGTGGCGGAAATCCTTTCGGAGCGTACAGGGTATCCCCTAATCACCACCGGCGACGTGGTCAAAGATAAATACGTTGACACGAGGAAGCTGCGTTTGAAGACAATATGGAAAACGAAGGACATGGGAGATGTGATAATCGAGGGGCACCTTTTCTGCGAAGTCAAACTCCCCGCGGACCTGGTAATCGTGCTTCGGACGCATCCAGAAGAGCTTAAAAGAAGGCTGGAAGCAAGGGGATACCCTGAAAAGAAAATACGCGAGAACGTACTGGCGGAGATCTTAGACTACTGCATTGTAAAAGCGGAGCAGAAATACGACGACGTGTGGCAGGTGGACACTACGGGCAGAACGCCCCTCGAAACAGCAGAAAGGATTCTCAGCGCTCTAGAGAGGGGCGTGGACATATACGACCGCGTTGACTGGTCCCACGTCCTCGAGGATTGGCTCAGAAAGGGATATATATAGCAACGCCAACAATTTTTCCATGAGGTTAACTCCGTTGCCCTTCCTAATTCTACTCCTGAGCACAACCATGGCTGCAGTACAGACACTTAACGATATAGGAATAGACCCCCGTGTAAACATCTTTGAAACGGCGAAGAGCTGGGAAATCCCCTACGAGTTCAACGGGGGCTGCACCCCCTTTTTCAACGTTGTGCTGGAGAGCGGGGAGCTGTTGGTATTCGAAGGGGATAGTCTGTTGCTCCACGCCAGGCAACCGGGGAAGTACAGGGTAGTACTGAGGGAAGAGGGGTTGCTGCGCATCGTCCTCAAAAGGAACCCCGGGGAAGGAGAAGCAAGGTTAAGTAAGGAATCCTTCATCGCCTGCGACCACGTTCCAGTGGTGGTGCTGGAAGCGAACGTCCCGAGAACGTGGAAGGTGGGGGGGTTTACCCCTGTTACGTTTCGCATTGTGAACAAGGGGACGGCAGACGCCGAGGGCACCCTCGTTATAGACAGCCCGTGGAACGCCGCACCCCTGACACCCCTTGAAAAGATACGCGTACCGGCAGGGGGGCATAAAACCGTTAACCTGACGATGGTAACGGTTAAAGAGAACAATAAAGTGCTGTTTCCCCGTCAATGCTTTGAGTACAGCGATAAATACGGGGAGTCAAAGAGCTGTGTGGACAGCACAACGTTCACCGCGAAGAAAGACGTAGCTGTGGCGTGCATCATAAAAGGTGGTAAAGTAGAACTGTACAACATGGGGTACACCAGCTATGAACTTAATTCCGGGGAGATACTGCCAAGGAGTAGCATGGTTACAAGCCTGCGGGACGGATACGCGGAGAATATGTGTGATTTAAAGGTAGAAATACAAAATTTACCGTTCAGGGAAAATAGGGACACACCCTTTGTTCTCGCAGCGATCCTGGCCGTGATGGGTATCGCAGGGGTGCTCGCTTCAGAGAAAAAATTAAAAATAGGTAAAGTGTAATATTTGCGACTAAATAGGAGGTGGATCCCGATGGCAGAACTGAAGCTTGCGCAGATTGAAAGAATTATGAGGAAGGCTGGTGCTCAGCGCATATCTGCTGAGGCGAAGGAGGCGCTTCGTGAGATCCTCGAAGAAGTCGCCTATGAGATTGCAAGCCTCGCGGTTGAAATTGCGCAGCACTCCGGAAGAAAGGGCGTGCAGGCGGAAGACATAAAACTTGCCGCCAAGCAGCTTCTGGATTAAGCTGCTAGTTTTTCTTATATTTTTGGGATTTTCTTCCGTTTCTTAGGGGTTGTACTGCGGAGAAAGTACACTAAGGCTGCCAAGGACGCGAGCCCCAACAGCGCCGCCAAATACTTGTTATCAACACTGGCGTTGTGGTTGTCCTCCGGCGCATATGCCGACGCCAAGGC
>DQUH01000057.1 GCA_015662385.1 Methanobacteriota archaeon
GTGAAGAAAGCTGGCCACGGCGGGACGTTGGATCCTGGGGCCACGGGTGTTCTGCCCGTAGGAGTAAATGCTGGTACGAAGGTCCTTCAGGCTCTGCTCTCCGCAGGAAAGGAGTATGTGTGCATCATGCACCTTCACGGGGACGTACCCGAAGAGAAGATCCGCGAGGTAATCGAAGAATTTACTGGAGACCTGTACCAGCGCCCCCCTGTTAAATCTGCTGTGAGGCGTCGCCTCCGTGTCCGGAAGGTTTATTATATGGATTTGATAGAAGTTGACGGGAGGGACGTAGTCTTCCGCGCCGGTACTTCTGCTGGCACGTATATAAGGAAACTTTGCCACGACATGGGGCTGGCCCTTGGAGTGGGGGCACATATGGCGGAACTCCGGAGGACAAAGGTCGGGGGGTACAGCGAGGACTTTGCCGTTACCCTTCACGACGTCGTTGACGCCTACCACTTTTGGAAAGAAAACGGGCTAGAAGAACCCATCCGCAAGGTGCTCTTGCCGGTAGAATCAGCTGTTGTCCACCTGCCGAAAATAGTGATACGTGATTCTGCAGTGGCTGCGATAACGCACGGCGCCGATCTGGCGGTCCCCGGGATACTTGAAGTACAAGAAGGCATCAAGCCTGGAGATATGGTGGCAATCATGACTAAGAAAGGGGAACTGGTAGCCCTTGCAAAAGCACTCATGGATTCCGAGTCAATGGTGGAGGAAGATAAGGGTTACGCGGCGGACGTGGAGCGCGTTATAATGGATCAAGGCGTTTATCCGCCCATGTGGAAAAAGAAGCAGGATGCTGGCGGATCAGGATCTGAGAGGGCTGGAAAGATGGAAGCTTTTTAAGTCCTATGCACCCCCCTAAATATACTGGTTTTCAAGGGTGATCATGTGGCAGCCAATGTTGAAAGGGGTATCGTCCGCGTGGTGGACGTTGACCTGGATGGGAGGAAACCCCTGCACCGCGCCCTGCTAGGGATAAAAGGCGTGGGGACGAACTTTGCGGTAATCGTGGAACGTGTTTTCTCCGAGGAAACCGGCATCGACCCGTCCACGCCCCTCGGCAATATCCCGGAAGATAAAATTCCCCTTCTCGAAGACATAATCCGCAACCCTTTGGCCCACGGCGTGCCTTCTTGGGCGGTGAACACCCCAAAAGACATGGATACGGGAGAAGACAAACACTATGTGGGTGTTGACCTGGAAGTGAAAGAAAGGACCATATTGAAGCGGGAGGCAGACATGGGCTCCTACAGGGGTTTGCGCAGGGTCTGGGGCCTGAAAGTTCGCGGGCAGAGGACTAAATCCAAGGGCAGGAAAAACAAGATAAGTCCAAGGATAAGGAAAAAGAAGAGGTGACTGCATGGGAGACCCCAAACGGCAAAAGAGGAAGTTTACCCGTCCTTACAAGAGGTGGGATAAGAACAGAATTATTGAAGAGCACGGGCTTATGCGTACGTATGGTCTTAAGAACAAGAAAGAGCTCTGGCGGGCCCGTGCTGAGCTGAGGAGCATTAGGGCCAACGCCCGTGCGCTTCTGGCAGCTTCGGGAGAGGAAAAAGAGCGCCGTGAAAAGGAACTGCTTTCCCGCCTTTACCGTCTAGGCCTTCTACCCAAAGATGCTACCTTGGACGACGTCCTGTCTTTGGACGTGCGGGACATCCTCGAACGCAGGTTGCAGACAATGGTCTGGCGTAAAGGCTTTGCAAGAACAATTCATCAGGCGAGACAGTTTGTTGTCCACGGCCACGTATATGTGGACGGACGGCGCGTCACGATTCCATCGTACTGGGTCAAGCGCGACGAAGAGGATAGGATATCGCTGGATCCAGAGGTGCTTGCTGTGGTGCAGGCGCCGCAGCATGCTCCTCAGGCTGTGGAGCAAAAGCTTGCGTCCGGCCAAGAGGGGGGTAACGGATGAAAGCAGGGGGAAACCGGAAAGCAGTGGTCCATATCTACTCTTCCAAAAACAATACCATAGTCCACGCCACGGACGAAACAGGTGCAGAAACTATCGCCATAGCGTCCGGCGGGATGGTTGTAGATGCAGACAGCAAAAAAGGTACCGCCACGGCAGCAATGAAAGCGATGGAGATCGTTGCTACTAAATTGAAGGATATGGGTATCCGCCAGGTGATTATAGAGGTGCGCGCCCCCGGAGGTACCAAATCGAAAACCCCTGGACCCGGTGCCCAGGCAGCCATCCGTGAACTGGCGCGCCACGGTTTGATCCCCGTGGTTATACGGGATGTTACGCCTATCCCGCACGACGGCACCCGTAAGAAGGGCGGCAAAAGAGGTAGAAGGGTATGAAAGTTGAGATCCTTGAGCGGGATAAGGATTCCATTACTTTTTTGCTCAAGGGCGTCCCCCTATCCTTAGCCAACGCTCTCAGGCGCGCAGTCATCTCCGAGGTACCCGTTTTTGCAATAGAGGACGTTTATTTTTATGAAAACAATACTTCCATATGGGATGAGTATATTGCCCACCGCCTCGGCCTTGTGCCTTTGAAAGCGGAATGGGGTACGTACAACAGGGACAGTGAGGTGAAGTTCTATTTAGACAAACAGGGGCCAGGAGTAGTATATTCTGGGGATTTACAGCCTGAGACCCCGGGCGTAGAGGTTGTTGACCCAGAAATACCCATAGTTGTGCTCAGGGAAGATCAGGCGCTCCGGTTGGAAGCGGTGGCAAAGGTAGGGGATGCAAGGGAGCACGCCAAGTGGCAGGCAGGCATTGCATCTTTCCGCCCTGTTGTCCGGGTAGAGATAAAGGACGAACAACTTTTCCGGGAGTTGCTTCCCGACATCGACCCGGAAGACGTGCGCAGGCAAAACGAACGTCCTCAAGGTGTGGATACTGCGGTTTATAATTTAGTGGACGAGGTACTAGAAGACCACCCGGAGGTAGGCGAGATAAAAAAGAAAAAGGATGTGTTCTTGTTTTATGTAGAATCGTACGGGAACCTGCCCGTGGACGTCCTTGTTCGCGCGGCTGTTAGTGAGCTCTTGCAGCGTCTGGAAATGTTCATGACCAAGGTGGAGGGGAATAAGGCATGAGGCGCACGGGGCCTACAAACACGGTACTCAAGGGGCTCATAGTTACCCTTGAAAAGGCATCGAAGAAGGAAGATGCACCCATATGGGCTTATGTGGCGTACGAACTGTCCAGGCCTACCAGGAAACGGATAAACGTAAACGTCGGTGAAATCGCCAAATACGCTAGTGACGGCGATACCGTAGTTGTGCCCGGTAAAGTGCTGGGCATAGGCAGGATAGACAAAAAAGTGACCGTTGCCGCATGGTCCTTTTCCGCGTCTGCTAAGGAGAAAATAGAGGCTGCCGGTGGTCGCGCCGTAGGGATCCTTGACCTGCTGAAAGAAAACCCGAAAGGCAGCGGCGTGAAAGTAATGAAATAAAAGGGGGCGTGTTATATGATCGTGGTGGACGGTAGTGATGCACCAATGGGCCGCCTCGCTTCATACGTTGCCAGGCAGCTCTTGAAGGGAGAAACAGTCTATGTGGTGAATGCGGAGAAGATGGTCATCTCCGGGGATCCTGACGCTGTATATGAGCGGTACAAATCAAGGATTGACCTTAAAACCCACAGGAACCCCATTGTCAACTCCCCAAAGTATCCCCGCACGGTCACGGGTATATTCAGACGGTCCGTCAGGGGTATGCTTCCACGTTGGAGGAAACGCGGGCGCGATGCCCTCCGCCGGCTGAGGGTGTGGAGGGGCGTGCCCGATGAAGTGAAAAACGTAGAGTTGGTGCGCCCGGATTTTAAGCTTCCGCGGACATATATTCGTCTCGGCGATCTGGCCAAACGTCTCGGAGGTTGGTGACATGGCCCGGAAAAAGAAACAAGTAATAACGACAAAGGCAAAGAAAAAACGTGCCGTAGCGCGTGCAACGCTTTACTATCCAGGTACCGGTAAGCTCCGCATAAACGGATACGTAATCGACGCGTACGCCCAGAATAAATACGTTAGGATGATCATAGAGGAGCCCCTACTCCTTGCAGGGGATCTCGCAAAAAAAGTCGACATAGATGTCAACGTCCAGGGCGGCGGATTTATGGGCCAGGCTGTGGCGGTTCGCGGCGCCATAGCAAAGGGTCTTGTGCAGGTGGACGAGGACCTAAAGGACACGTATCTGCAGTATGATAGGACCCTTTTGGTTGACGATGTCCGCCGTGTTGAGCCCAAGAAGCCCTTGGGCCGGAAAGCCCGCGCAAAGAAGCAGACGTCTTACAGGTGATCTCATATGCTGCCCCCTGTCCGTTGTTTTACCTGCGGTAAGCCTGTTGGCGGGCGCATATATAAAGAGTTCAGAGAGCGCGTCGCCAAGGGCGAGGATGCGGAGACTGTGTTCGAGGAGCTCGGCATAAAACGGTACTGCTGCCGTGCACTGCTCTTTACATCGGAGAACTACTTTGAGGAGATTTTGCCTTACACCACCGTTAAAACAAAGTACTAGGGCTTATTCCCCCCACCATTTATTTTTGTTTTGTTGCCCCTGTTTAATCGTGGGGCCGTGGTGTAGCCTGGCCTAGCATTCAGGCTTTGGGAGCCTGAGATCCGGGGTTCAAATCCCCGCGGCCCCATTCCCGCAGCCTTTTTAACTGTTCCCATAGTTGTTTTTTAGCAAAGGGGCGCCATCTGGCGGAGCGCCTGGCGCCCAGCAGGAGGTGCTCAGATGGCTGAAAATGCAAAACAAAAAAGGTCAAAGTCAGACGGCCTGCTGGTGCCCGTGGAACAGTATCTTTCAGCGGGTATCCATATAGGGACGATATTCCGCACGGGCTTTATGCGGAAATACATATTTAAGACCCGTCCCGACCGCCTGAACCTCATAGACATACAGAAAATAGATCAAAAGATACGGATGGCTGCGAAGTTCCTTTCCCATTACGAGCCAGGGGATATTTTAGTTGTAGCCCGTAGGAAATACGCGCAGAACGCTGTTAGCAAGTTTGCGGACGTAATAGGCGCAAAAGCGGTTGTTGGGCGTTTCATACCCGGTACGTTGACGAACCCCCAGGCGAAGGAGTTCTTGGAACCTTCTGTGGTTGTAGTATCGGACCCCATAGCCGACCGTGAAGCTGTCGATGAAGCTGCGAAGGTACGGGTTCCCGTGGTTGCACTGTGCAACACCAACAATACAACGCAGAACATAGATGTGGTGATTCCCTGTAACAACAGGGGTAAGAAAGCTGTAGCGCTTGTCTACTGGCTCCTTGCCAGGGAATACCTCCTGGACAGGGGTGTTATTAAGGATAGGGAAGAGTTTAACGTCCCGTTAGAAGATTTTGAGGGGGTCAAGCATTGAGACGCATGCCGGCTGTTGCCGGGTTGTTTTATCCCTCTTCCCCCGGAGAGCTTCGGTCAATTGTGCTTGAACTTCTCTCCTCGGTTCCTGAATACCCCCGCAGAGACTATGTAGCGGCGATAGTGCCGCACGCGGGCTATGTATATTCAGGTTCCGTCGCAGCCCATGCGTACAGGGCCCTTTCGACCGTGCAGCCGGAAGGTGTTGTGGTTGTAGGCCCCAACCACACAGGGCTTGGCGCAGCGGTATCTGTTTGGCCCGACGGCGAGTGGGTGACCCCCTTGGGGCCTGTGGAAATAGATGCTGCGCTGGCGGAAGAGGTAATCGAAAGATCCGCCTTTGCTGTGGCGGATTACGAAGCCCACATCCGCGAACACTCTATAGAGGTGCAGCTCCCTTTTCTCCAGTGCATATACGGCGATTTTGATTTCGTCCCAATTGTTATGGGCTATCAGGAATACGACGCGGCGAAGGACATCGCGTCGAGCATCCCCGCCGGCAATCTGTTTATAGCGTCCTCTGATTTTTCACATTACGTTCCTGCGGAGGTTGGCAGGGAGCTGGATATGAAGGCAATCGAATACATCCTCAACCTTGACGCAAAAGGGTTTTACTCCTTTGTTGTGAATAACGGCGTTTCTATCTGCGGGGCGGGGCCAATAATGGCGGCTATCGAGTTCGCAAGGCTGCTTGGCGCGGAGGCTGAACTCCTGGCGTTTGGGAACAGCGGGGATACAACAGGGGATTACAGCAGTGTTGTTGACTACGCAGCTATTGTTTTTTACAGGTAGCAGGATCCGCTAGCTTCTACCCTCTTTCCTCTTCTTAATGGCTTTTCTTGCCCCCTCCACGTCGTGAATTGGCACGTTTTTCAGAGAATTCAGAACCTTTTCGATATCTTCCCCCTCAACGCCCCTTTCTAACAGCCAGACCACGAACCTGGACAGGTTTCTCGGTTTAGCTGTTAGCTTCCCCCTCTCAAAGTCAAGGATGTTTATTTTCTTACCGTCCCCCCCTATCACCACGTGGTGCTGTGGGTGGCGGAGCTCTTTGTGTTCTATGCCTGCCCTTGACAGTACCGCTACAGTTCTTAACACGTCGGGCCACACGCGTTTGAGGTCCGCTTTTGCGAGCAGAACCCCCGTGGCTGTTTTCCTAACCATCACTGGACCACAGAGGACAGGGATCTCAGAAACTCCGTGGAGAAACGCGCGCCACGTGAGCAAGAACTCCCAAAAGATTTTTCTAAGATTCCAATCTTTCCTGTACTTCAACACAACAAAGGGTGTGATTATCACTATGTTTCTCTTGTTTCTTTTAACCAATGCTCCCCGGCTCATGCCCCGCACTGCTCAAACCGTTTAAGGGTCGGGGCCGGGATTTGAACCCGGGCTACGGGATCCACAGTCCCGTGTGCTAACCAGGCTACACCACCCCGACCACAGTAATAGTTATGTACCTGCGTTTAATTTAAATGGGTTATTTAAAACGTTCAAAGAAGAATTATTTTTACGTGAGAGTGGATCTACATACGCACACGTGGTACTCTCCAGACGGCATGATGCCCCCGGAGTTGCTTGTGAAGATAGCGAAAAAAAGGGGGCTAAGGGCAGTTGCGATAACGGATCATAACCGCCTGACTTTTTGGAGAGACCCGGACATACTTGTTATTCCCGGCGAGGAGATACTTACGTCCCACGGGGAAATCATAGGTCTCGGTCTGATGGAGGAGGTTCCGAGGGGCCTTTCCCCCGAAGAGACTGTTGACCGCATAGAGGAGCAGGGGGGCGTTGCGGTAATCCCCCACCCTTTTGACTGCTTTCGGAAACGTACTGCGCTATTGTTGAACTACAACTTACAGTCTGTGGGGAGATGCGTCGTTGAAGTACTTAATGCGCGCTATGTTTCCTGGAAAGCGTACGAGAAAGCGCTGGCGTTCGCCGTAGCAAAAAACTTGCCCAGGGTGGGCTCCTCCGACGCCCATACTCCCTGGGAAGTGGGGAACGCATATACCCTTATACAATATTGTGATGATCTCGACGGGGTGCTTAAGCAAATAAAAAGAGGGGAAGGCGTCCCAAAGGGGCGACTTTCAAGCCCAATTGTACATATCTTTTCGCCACTATGCTGTGTAGCACACGCCCTCCGCATCAAGCCCTTGTGATCCTGATGGTATGCGTGCCGCCCTGTCCCGCCACGTTGACACACGCGATGGCGTCCCCCTTTCTGGCGCGGCCCTTTCTCTTCAGCTCGTCCACTATGCTCATAAACGTGTGGTAAGATATCGGGTCGTCGGCGAGCTTTGTTTCAACTCCGTACACGAGCTGCAGTTTTCTCAGCAGGGACGGATTGTCGGAGACAGCAATTATTTTTGCCTTCGGCCTGAACCTGGCGATTTTCCTGGGCGACTTCCCGCTGTTTGTCGGGGTTATTATGAAGCGGGCACCCATCTTTTCAATAAGTTTTATGGCAGACAATGCCACGGCGTCGGCGTCGTCCTCGTAAGCCACTTCTTCCCGCACGTCTGTATCGTCCTGGTTTGCAAGGATGATTTTTACAAGGGTTTCTATCACTTCGACGGGGTATTTGCCCACTGCGGTTTCGTTGGACACCATCAGTGCAGAAGCGCCGTCGAGCACGGCATTTGCAACGTCTGACACCTCTGCCCTTGTGGGGAACGGGTGGTCCACCATGCTGGTCAGCATCTGGGTAGCCACCACCACCGGCTTTCCGATTTCCCTTGCAAGCATTATTAATTCCTTCTGGATCGCCGGCACTTTTTCCATGGGGATTTCCACGCCGAGGTCGCCCCTCGCTACCACGATGCCATCAGCCGCCTCGAGGATTTCCTTCGCGTTTCTCACCCCTAGTTCCGATTCAATCTTTGCGAACACCCACGCATCGGAACCGTGCTCTTTCAAAAATTCCTTTACCGCAAGCACGTCTTCCGCGTGGTTCACGAAGCTTGCAAAGAACACCTCGGCGTCGTTCTTGATGCCCCACAGCATATCCTTCTTGTCCTTTTCTGTGGGCAGATCGTAGGATATGTCCGCTCCAGGGATGTTTATGCTTTTTTTGTTTTTGATCTCCCCGCCTACTGTAACAACTGCTACTATGTTGTTGCCCTCTACCTTTTCAACTTTCAGCCGTATCCTGCCGTCGTCAATAAGTATTTCATCCCCTGGTTTTACAATACCCGAAATATCCCTGCTAGTGCTGAAGTCCTTGCCTATGACGACCTTTTCCCCTTCTTTCACTACAAGTGGTTGGTCAACCACCGTTCTAATGGAGGGTCCTGTGAGGTCAACAATTATCGGTTTGTCCGGGGCTATTTCCCTCCATATATCCACCTTTGCCTGGTGCTCTTCGTGGTCGCCGTGACTCATGTTGAGCCTCATGGCGTCCAAGCCCTTTTCCACCATCTTTTCCAGAATCTCCCTTTTGGCAGAAGCAGGCCCAATAGTTGCGATTATCTTTACACGCCTCGGCATATTTATGCTGACCACGGAAGAGGTTATAAATAGGGCGTATGCGTCAAACCTATACCTTCCATCCCTTGAACCGCCCTATTTTCACGCCTTTGACGGCAACGTATACCAACGATCCGATGATGAGTGCCCCCCAAATGGGTGCGTATACGAAATAGTAGAAGAGCACGTCTGCTATGCTTATATCCTTAAATCCAAGCTTTTTACGCCAGTACAAGATCCATGCGGCGACAATTAGTAGCCCAACAGCAGTGGTAACGGGTTGAGTCACAACCATGGTCAGAAATGACAGGTAGGCAAGGAAGAGGAATGCGATGTGAACGGTGGAAAGGGCTGATAGAAATATTGTAGCAAGTTTTGGGGCGAGGGGGCCCGGCCCTAAGAAATAGAGAAGCATAGGTACCCAGAACGGAAAGAGGGCAAAGCTCTGGGCGATGCTGGCTATGATGTTTTTTACATACAGTTCTTTGTTGAGGACTGCTGCCTGGAACCCCCCCACAGTCCATCTTTTTCTTTGCACGTACCACCTCTCCCAGCTGTCTGGAGCTTCCGTCGTAACCACAGCGTCTTCTAGGAAAACGGGTCTGAACCCTGCACTGCTTGCCCTGCATCCGAAATCGGTGTCCTCCGTTAGCACGTGCCTGAACCCCCCCAGTCTTTCAACAACCTCACGTTTTGCTGCAATGAATGCTCCGTTCATCCCTGTACTCACCCCCGTAGTTTCTTGGATCGATACCGCTGCGTTTATGCCGAGGTAGTCGATGCGCGCACCCCTCTGTGTCCAACTCTTTCCAGATACTAGTATCTTTCCCGACCCGAAGTCTCCCCTTTGCAGGCCCCTTTCAATGGACTGCAGGAAGTCTTTGCTAGTAATTTGGACATCGCTGTCGAGAAATACTAAGATTTCGCCTTCAGACATGGATATGAGCTTGTTTAACTTTGTTACCTTCCCCACCCTTTTACTGTCCGCGCACGTTTTTATCGGGTACAGTTTTGCCATCTCTTCTAGCTTGCGTAGATCCCTTTCTTCCCAGGCGTCGGGGCCTACAAGAAACTCCACATCTTTGCATTCTGCGTAGATCTTCCGTATATTGTCAAAAACAGTACCAGGGCTTTTATACGCCGGTATAATTATGCTGAACCGCGGCACGTACTATGTGGGCGTTATGCACTTTAAAATGATTCAGCTCCTGTAAATACTTACTGCGCGGGATTTTTGAACACGCATCTGCCGGGGTGGCCGAGTGGTTTAAGGCGTCGGACTCGAGATCCGATGGGGGATAACCCCGCCTGGGTTCGAATCCCAGCCCCGGCGCTTTGTTCCCTTGTTTAACCACTACGACGTTGTCCTAAGCTGTTTTTTAACCGGTGCCGCCCCTTTATACCGTGAAGCTCGTAGAAGTGTCCTTCGAAGTGGGGAACAAGATCGGGGGCATACATACCGTACTCGCCTCCAAGTCCCGCCTCATGGTTTCCCTATTCGAACCATACTTGGCTGTGGGCTACTACGATCCCCGCAAGTCTCCCAGGGAATTCGTGGAAGAAGAGCCACCCGAAACGCTGGCGCCCGCCATTGACGCGGTTAAAGCCCTTGGTGCTGAGGTGCATTACGGGTCGTGGCTTGTACCCGGCCGGCCTAAAGCGGTGTTAATAAACCCAGGGGGGCTTTTTGAGAGAACGAATGAAATAAAATACTACTACTGGGACTGGTACCGGATAGATTCGCTCCGCTCTGATGATTGGTTCAACGTGCCGGCGGTCTGGTCTTATGCTGCCGGTGCCTTTCTCCAGCACTTGTTGTCTACCGATCCCGACGCTGTGTCCCTTTTCCACGAATGGCTGAGCGGGGGGGCGCTCCTGTACTTGCGGAAACACGCTCCTTCCGTACCAACTGTTTTCCACACACACGCCACCGTCCTCGGCAGGGTTCTGGCGAATTCAGGGTATGATCTGTACTCCCTTATTGACTCGCGCTCGGAGAACCCTGACGAGTTGGCATATAGGCATGTGGTGGAAGCAAAACACCTGATGGAAAAGGCTGCTGCACAGAACGCCCACGTCTTTACTACTGTTTCTGACGTTACTGCGAGGGAGTCGGGGTACGTTCTTGGGCGCGACCCTGACTACGTCCTGCCCAACGGCCTTGATATGCAGCTCGTCCCGCCCATGGAAGAGCTTTCTGTACTCCACGTTGAGAACGAGAAGAAGATCAACGAGTTTGTGCTGGGGTACTTTTCACCCTACTGCAATATTGACGTGGACAACACGCTGTACTTTTTCTTTTCCGGGCGGTACGACATCCACGTGAAGGGTATTGACGTTCTGATTGACGCCCTGGCACTCCTCAACGACTCCCTGAAACGTAACCAGTCTTCGAGGAACCTCGTCTTCTTTTTCTTTGTAGCCCGTGAGGGGTACAGGGTGAACCCAGAGGTTCTTGAAAATTTATCTACTTTCCGTGCAATTGCCGACTATATCAACAGCTATGTGCCTTCTCTCCGTGATAGGCTGATAAAGGCAGTTGCATCGGGAGAATCCCCAGACAAGCACGTATTTGACGAGTCTTTCACTTACGACATACGGCGGCTGATAATCACCCTTAAGCAGAGGTCAGGCGGTTGCGCTCCCCTGTCCACCCACGCGGTGCCCCCCGATGATTTCGTGGTCCGCCGTTTGCGCGAGGTGGGGCTTAACAACGCCCCCGATGACCCTGTGAAGGTGATCTATTACCCCGCATACCTCTCCCCCGGTGACGGTCTGCTGGGCCTCTCGTATTTCGGCATGCTCACCGGGACGCACCTGGGTGTGTTCCCGTCATATTATGAGCCATGGGGATACACGCCCCTGGAAACTGCCGCGTGGGGCGTCCCCGCAATCACCACAGATGTTTCCGGTTTCGGACAGTTTATACTGCGGGAATATGGGGAGCTGGCCCGCCGTTCAGCGATATCCGTTCTTCCCAGGCGCGGGATCCCTGACGCAGAGTTTGCCAGGTACCTTGCTGACGCCCTTTACTGGGTGCTTACGATGCCCCGCCACGAGCGCTTGGAGAGAAAGATAGAGGCAAAGTACATGGCTAAGAAAGCAGACTGGAACGCCATCATACATTCCTACGTTACTGCTGCGGAGTGCGCCCTTCGGCGGGCCCGCTCTCCCTGAGCCTGTCCACAAGCAGGTCCTCAAAATGCTGCAACGTATTCATGTATGTCATGAACGCGTCGTACGGCGTATCGAACGCCTCGTTGCGGAAGTACGCGTGGATGTCCCCGTCCTGGTTGTACTTGAGGCTCATATAATAGAAATGGTCTGACGTCTGCAATAGACGCCATATGTGTTTGGCCTTTGAATCCCCCACTTTCAATACAATACTTTTAAGCCCCTTCACCTTATTGAACGCTGCCCACTGCAGTTCATTGGAAAGCCACGCGCTGAGGTCCCTGTCCATGTCTGCCCACGTCACGGGCGGGTCGTAATTAAGCTCATCGCGGGCGGGATACCTGTCAAACGCTTCTGATACCGTTACGAAGTCCATCCCATTCCTGAACACTTCAAAGGGCAACGCTTTTAAGAACTCAAAAATTCCAGTTACCGGCCACATATGTTCTCCAAAGGTCTCATAGTCCATGAAAATACCTATAACGTCTCCCCCGCTTGCTTTCAACCAGGCGGCGTATTTTTCTGCCGTGAGTGGATATTCTTTCCACTCAGGGCTTGCGAAACGAAAACCGACGTCGTCTGACAGCCTGTAGTTCCTCGGCAGGATCTTTATCTTCGCCCCTACTGGCCTGTACACGTAGTTTGGGCTTCTCCACCCCAGCACCCTGTCAGCACCCTCCACTACGGCGCCTTTGTACCCCATTTTTTCGAGCTCTTTGCCCAACTCGTTGAAAAATAAGCCTTCTGTATTCCTGAACGCTTGCGGGCGGGTGCGGAAGAGCTCCCACATTTTTTTACGGTGGAGGCGCACTTGTTCTTTGAACTCTTCCCAGTCCCACAGCGCTGCAAAGGAGTGGTAGTACGTCTCGTCCAGCATCTCTACTGCTCCTGTTTTCACCAGCTCCCGGAAGGACTCGATGAGCTCCGGTTCGTACATCTCGGCCTGCTCGATAAATGTGCCCGTTAGCGAAAACGTTACGCGGAACTTACCTTCCGTGCGCTCAACCAGATCAAGGATGATCTCGTTGGCGGGGTAGTAGCATTTCGATGCCACCCTCCTGAAAATCTTCTCGTTCTTTTCGTGGTCAAAGTACCTTTTCCACGGGTCTGTTTCTCTATCGAAGAATGAAAACTTCCTCAGCCTGAACGGCTGATGCACCTGAAAATACATTGCCACGGAGGTCATCTTAACACCTTTTCGTAGGTTTTTATGGTTAGCTCCGCCGCAGAATCCCACGTATATGTTTTCGCCTCCTGGTAGCCGTTTCGCCCCAGTACTTCGCGGAGGACCTTGTATTTAATAACAGATATGATCTTGTTGGCCAGTTCCTCCACGTCCCAGAAATCCACGGTCAGGACGTGTTTTACCAGGTCAGTTACCCCTGCGTTTTTTGATACGATTACAGGGGTTTTTGCAGCCATGGCTTCCAGGGCTGTTATTCCAAAGGGTTCGTATACCGACGGCATTACGTAAACGTCAGCATATTTGTATAGCAACACCTTTCTTTCCCCTGATACGTAGCCTGGGAAGAAAACCTTGTCGGCAATACCCAGGGCTGCCGCTTCTCTTATAAGCGATGGTAGGAGAAAGCCGTTTCCGGCGACGACGAACCGCGCCTCCGGTACCACCTCAGATACGAGCTTTGCAGCCCGTAGGAAGTACTCTGGACCTTTTTGGAAGGTAAGCCTCCCCAGAAAGAGCACGATTGGGTGTTTTTTCTGGAGCCCGCACAAATTTACCCTTTCGAAAGGTTCGAAATCTGTCGCGTTGTATATGACGTCTATTTTTCCGGGGTCTGCCCCGATGCGCTGGACCAGTTCCTGTTTGAACTTGTTTGAAACCGCTATTATCCTGTCAGCTACGGACACTGCAGCACGCTCTATGTTCAGGATGTCCTCACAGGGTCTGTCGGCGGTTCTGGAGTATTCCGTGGAGTGGAAGGTCACCACAAGCGGAATTTTTAGCAGTTCTTTTAGCTTTATTCCCGCCAGGAACGTAATCCAGTCGTGGCAGTGGATCAGGTCAAATTTTTCCCCCGTTGTACGCAAGTATTCTTGTACGGCTCTCACCACTTTTTCGGCATATCCTTTTGCCCCCTCTATTGGGTTTACAGGGTATATTTCTCCCCCGGACGCGGCGCCTTCTTGTTTCCCGTCAAGCACCTGCAGGTACGGGCCAACATCCCCATCTACAGGTACCTGCAGTATTTTTACCCAACGGGAGGATACCTTCACGCCTTTATACGGCATAACGTACAGAACCTCGACCCCTTTTGCTGCGAGATGTTTCGTTATGTAGTACGCGTGGACGCCGAGCCCCCCGCTGAGGAAAGGTGGGAATTCCCAACCGATCATCAAGACCTTCATCCGTCCCTCGCCCCCTTAAGCTATCAATTCTACAGCCAACTTTTATTTCCGATGTTCGGACTGTCACCACGCCCCAGTAGTTGTTTGCGTAACGGCCACCCTTTTCATGTGGCCCCGTTCCCATCTGACCCGTTTTATCTTGGATATCCCTGGCGGCACGCACCTGCGGTCGATGATCACCTCGTCTATCGCCCGTATTACCATGGTTGCAGTCCACAGCTGGACATCGGCCCCAAGTGGTGCACCTGTGTGGGCATCCCACACCTCGTCGAGATACCCCGTCCATTTGCCTCTTTTGAGCAAC
>DQUH01000047.1 GCA_015662385.1 Methanobacteriota archaeon
TAGAGTTAATGATGGGTGGGAAAGAGATTACGCGCCCGTTGTCGTCCACAATAACGGGATACTTATCAAAGCCGTCGAGTAGGTGTGCGTACTCTCTACCTTTCTCGGTTTTTTCAAGGATCTCGCTAAGCGTCAGCTCCCTTGTTTCCCAGAGCGGAACGAAACGAACACTCTCCGGATCCACTGCCGAGTACTTAACGGGAAAGGAGATCATATCTGCGTTATGGGTGCCTATGGCCACCCTTCTGCGCTTCCGGCCGTATGTGAGCATGATCTTTTCCTGCAACTGTATTAGCTGCTCGTATCCTTCTTCGCCGAGGCGCACCCCGCGAACCACTGCGGCAGCAACAAAGGGGCGGATCTTCTTGACAGATGGGTCAACTCGCAGCTCGCCCGCCGGAGGGCCCACAGCGTACTTCGGACAGCCCGTTTCCAGGCCGAGATACCCCCTGATCTCCCTGGCCAGGCCCTCTACCGACCACATGTCCGGGCGGTTGGTGTCAGAATACTCCACAGTAATTAGATCGCCATCGACATCGTCAAGTTCCGCCTTGATGTCAAAAAACACGTCTTCCAGCTCTTCAAGGGTAAAGGAACGGCCCACAAGACGCTCGAGGTCCCCCTTTCTAATTTCGTATTTCGGCATTTCACACCCTCCATATCCTCTTAGCGGTTCGTAAATACCCGAGCTTTTTAGAGTAAAACTCCCGGATGTCCTGGATCCCGAGCTCCATCATTGCAAAACGGCCGATTCCGAGTCCCCAGGCAATTACTGGTACGTCTATGCCGAAAGGCTCAAGAAGCTCTTCCCTGAACATACCTGCACCGCCTATTTCGATCCAGCCCTTTTCAGGGTGCTTCACGAAAAGCTCAACGGACGGTTCCGTGAAAGGAAAATACCCTGCCTTGAATCTGACCCTGTCTGTTCCTGCAAACTCCTTTGCAAAATCCCTAAGAATACCCAAAAGGTCCCGGAAAGATATGTCTTCAGACAGGACCACGCCGTCCAGCTGGTTGAACTCCAAAAGGTGCTTGTAGTCAAACTCGTCGGGACGGAAAACCCGGGAAATTGTGAAATATTTTCCGGGTATCTTCGGCTTTTGAGCCAATAAAAAGGCGGAGAGCGCCGTAGCATGGGATCTAAGGACGAGACGGCTAGATTTTTCCCTGGACCATTTATAGCCCCATGCCCGCTCGTGAACCTCCTTTACCTTTTCCATAAGCTGGGCCCATTCAGGAGGGATGTCTGCATGCGTTTTGGGGGCAGATACAAAGTAAATATCGTGTATGTCGCTTGCAGGGTGGTCTTGGGGCATGAAGAGGGCATCAGAGTTCCAGAACATGGGGATGACTATTTCCCCCGGTTCTTCCTCTTGAAAACCCAAGGCGTAGAGCCGTTCCCTGACGCGACGGAGGAATTCGTAGTACGGCTGGGGCTTCCCATAATACCGTTTCGGAACGGGGGAGACCACGTCGTATGCCCTGAAGTCCCCCTTCCGCCATTCGCCGCTGCGAAGAAGTTCTGGGGTGATCCTGTCTATAAGACCGTCTTGGAGGTGGTTGACCACTTCAGCCCACATTTCCGTTGGTTCCGCAAACCAAGTGGTCAAGCGTTCGCGGGTCACAAGGCCGCGGCGGTTTAAGATTCTGTAGGACTCTTCGTCCAGCTCCCCGGGGGAGCCGTATTTATGTTCCCACGGGAATACAAAGTTTCTGCCCTTTTCCGTGATGTGGAGTTTTCCGTTTTCGAAACGAACAAGCCCGTACTTTTTCAACAGCCCCAAAACTCCTGACAGCTCCTCAGGAGTGACAATATTCTGTATCTCGTCCATGCTTAGAGCGCCGGATTTCAGGGCGTCCAAGATGCGACGTTCGGGCAGGGGCTTTTCTAAATACGCTTTGCCTTTGCCTGTGTGCGTTGTAACGATCTTTTCTTCTTTTGTGAGGACAACCACGCCCTTGTTGGAAAGGTACTGCAGGCCACGCATGGCTTCGACTTCAGAAACTCCTGCCGCCCGCGCTATCTCCGATACTGGTTTCCTAGAATCGACGTGCCGTACAACCCTTCGCTCAAGCTCTGAAAGAGAACGAGCAATACTACGGGCGTCCATGTTACCCATGGGCCCGAGAGTGTTTAAAATTGGGACGGCATCACCACCCACCTGTTCGATGTTACCTTTTTTCACGATCGGCCGTTAAATTTTTGCAAAAACGCGGCGCTAATCGTACTCAAACTTCCAGTCCCACATACGGGTTGCCAGCTCGCCCTCATATTTTATCATTTTCAAGTTCCTTTCGGCGTTTTTCTGGTTCTCCCTGATCTCGTCCAGAACACCCTGCACCCTCTTCAACAGGCGGAGCTTACAGTCCCCGCACAAAAGGTTCCCTGCTCTGCAGTCGCTGAATATATCTACAAGCTCCTCATCGTCCGGGGTAAAAAGACTGTGCCATTTGTACACTGAACAGGTGTCCGGGTTGCCCCCTTTTTCCCTCTGTTCCGCCACCGTGGGCTGACCACTGGTGTAAGCGTTCATTATTTTCCTCCTAACAGTTTCAGGGTCGTCAGTCACAAAGATTGTTGAATCTGGCTTGCTGGCGCTCATCTTTCCCGAAGGCCCGTCTAGGCCAGGCATGAACTTCGACAGGATGGTGGATGCCTTTTTATACCCGATCTTTTCTGCAATATCCCGCTGAATTCTCCAGTACGGATCCTGGTCTATGGCACAGGGGATCACAGAACGGGAGCGCTCAAAAAGGGTGGGGACGATCTGCAATGCAGGGTAAAACACAAGACCTATGCTAGTATCGCCCCTGAAACCAAAAACCGCCCGGGCCACGGAATAATTAATTCTTCTCGCCACCACCACAGCGGCGTCGTAAAGATGGGCTATGTATTCCCTGTCGCGGAAGAGAAACGTTCTGTCAGGGTCAAAACCAAGGGCTGAAATTATCCTCTCAACGTCTGCCACCCGCTCGTCCACTGCCCTTAGGGAATCAACCTTTTTAGCAAGGTACTTCTCCTCATCTGGAACCATGATGTAGAGGTTCACGTTAAAGGCTTTCTGCAGCCATCTGGTGAACAAAAAAGGCACGAGGTGGCCGAAATGCATGGGGCCCTTTGACGGCGCTATCCCAGTATACAAAAAGAACCGGCCCCCTGAACTGTACTCGTCTAGGGCCACATTAAAATCCCGGTGCGCGTAGAATATCTGGCGTCGCAGAAAAGGGTGTACGTCTCCCACGAGGCGCTCCACACGCCCAAGCATCTCGTCTGTTATTCTGTCCACACCAAAATACGCCAAAAGTTTCTCGTAGTCCACTTCACCCTCTACTTCCCAAGGGGTCACCACAAAACCGTTACCAAAGGCCTTCACCTGCCACGCTCCTCACCGCTGTTAAAATAAAGGAAAGAAAATTTAAACCAGTGCTGTAAAAAGCGCCCGGGCCAGGACTCGAACCTGGGACCTGCCGGTTAACAGCCGGCCGCTCTACCA